>DRLG01000131.1 GCA_011053135.1 Chromatiales bacterium | reverse complement strand
GCGCAAGGATCGAACCTATAAGCCGGTCGCAGAGCGGATCAAACATTACAATGAGTTTGTGATCGCACTGAGCGAGGAAGAACTCAATGCACAGGGCGCTCGCTGCATGGACTGTGGTGTGCCGTTTTGTCACGAAGGGTGTCCGGTCAACAACATCATTCCCGAATGGAATGATCTTGTATATAAGAATGACTGGCGCAACGCGATTGATCTGTTGCACTCCACCAATAATTTTCCGGAGTTCACAGGACGCATCTGCCCGGCGCCATGCGAGGCGGCCTGCACATTGAATCTTGAAGATATCCCGGTCACGATCAAAACCATCGAATGTTCGATTGTTGATCGCGCATGGCAGGAGGGGTGGATCAAACCAGAAACAGCGAGCAACAGGACAGGCAGAAAAGTGGCCGTAATTGGTGCGGGTCCTGCCGGAATGGCAGCGGCGCAGCAGCTGGTACGTGCGGGGCATGCGGTTGAAGTTTATGAGAAACAGGATCGTGTGGGTGGCCTGCTACGTTACGGTATCCCCGATTTTAAGTTTGAAAAATCGCACATTGACCGCCGTATCGAACAGATGGCGGCAGAGGGGGTTGTGTTTCATCTGAATGCCCATGTCGGTGTTGATGTGGATATCCAGCAGCTGCAACAGGATTTTGATGCGGTGTTGCTGGCGGGCGGTAGCGAGCAGCCGCGTGATCTGCCTGTGGCTGGCCGCGAGCTTGATGGGGTTCATTTCGCAATGGATTTTCTACGCCAGCAAAACAGACGTGTTGCCGGCGACGAGATTCCGGCCAGCGAAGCGATCAGCGCAACCGGCAAACATGTGGTGGTGATCGGTGGTGGTGATACCGGTTCTGACTGTATCGGCACCTCGATTCGTCAGGGCGCAGCATCGGTCACGCAGCTGGAGATCATGCCGAAACCGCCAGAGAAAGAGGACAAGGGGCTAACCTGGCCCGATTGGCCCAACAAGATGCGCACCTCAAGCTCGCAGGAAGAGGGTGCCGTGCGCCAATGGTCGGTTGCAACCAGATCGATAGAAGGCGAAGCCGGTAAAGCAAAAACCCTGCATGCGATTAACGTTGAGTGGGGAGCGAACGGCCCGCGGGAGATTGAAGGGAGTGAGTTTTCGCTGAAAGCGGACTTAGTACTGCTAGCGATGGGTTTTGTTCACCCGGTACGTGATGGGATGCTGGAAGCGCTCGGTGCTGAACTGGATGAACGTGGCAATGTACAGGCAAATACCGACGACTATAAAACCTCCGTAGAGAAGGTGTTTGCCGCTGGTGATATGCGTCGCGGTCAGTCGTTAGTGGTGTGGGCGATCCGTGAAGGGCGTCAGGCAGCACGCGCCGTAGATGAGTTTTTGATGGGGCGTTCTGATCTGCCGCGTTAAAGCAACGAGCGATCATGACAGAGTGCCCTCCGGGTAAAGAGAGACAATAACTAAAAGTTTAAGGCTGACCGATGACCGAATTAAAGAATGATCGTTTTCTACGTGCCCTGCTAAAAGAGCCAGTGGACGTAACGCCTGTCTGGATGATGCGTCAGGCGGGACGTTATCTACCTGAGTACCGCGCCACGCGTGAGCAGGCCGGCAGCTTTATGGACCTGTGTAAAAATGCAGAGCTGGCCTGTGAAGTGACCCTGCAACCGTTAGAACGTTACCCGCTTGATGCCGCGATTCTCTTTTCAGATATTCTGACCATCCCGGATGCGATGGGGCTTGGCCTGCGCTTTACCGCCGGTGAAGGGCCCACCTTTGATAACCCTGTTCGCACTGAAGCCGACGTAAACAAACTGTTTGTGCCGGAGCCAGAAGGTGAGCTGCAATATGTGATGAATGCAGTGCGTACCATTCGGAAAGCATTGGACGGTCGTGTACCGCTCATTGGTTTTTCAGGTAGCCCGTGGACATTAGCGACTTATATGGTAGAAGGCGGCGGCACCAAAGATTATGCAAAAGTTAAAGGGATGATGTTTGATCGCCCAGATCTGATGCACAAACTGCTCGATACCACCGCGCAGTCAGTCACCTCCTATCTCAATGCGCAGATCGAAGCGGGCGCGCAGGCCGTACAGATCTTTGACACCTGGGGCGGCGCACTGACACCACGTGACTACAAAGAGTTTTCACTGCGTTATATGCAGCAGATTGTTGATGGCCTGATCCGTGAAAAAGATGGCCGTAAGGTTCCTGTCATTCTATTTACCAAAGGTGGCGGGCAGTGGCTGGAGGCGATGGCTGATACCGGTTGTGATGCCCTCGGCCTGGACTGGACCACCGACATTGGTGCCGCTCGCAAACGTGTCGGCGATAAAGTTGCGCTACAGGGGAACATGGACCCGAGCACACTTTATGCGAGCCCGGCGCGTATTCGTGAAGAGGTTGCAACCATCCTGAAAAGCTTTGGCAGCGGTGAAGGGCATGTCTTCAACCTGGGGCACGGCATCCATCAGCATGTCGATCCCGCTCATGCCGGCGCATTTATCAGCGCTGTACATGAGTTGAGCGCACAGTATCACCAATAGCTGCTACCTGTCATAAGAGCAGCCAACCTGTAAGTGAGTTAGTCGTATGAAAGATGTTGATGATCTAAGTATGTTCGCCCCTTCCGGTCCACCACCCATCCCGGAAGAGTTTGAAAAGCTGCGCCATATGGAGGCGTTTTCTGAGGCGATGTTCAACCGCATCATCAGTATTCAGGAGAAAGACCATCCTGCGTGGGATACAACAAAACCGTTTGTAGATCGTATCAAGAATATTCCACTGCATGCGTTGATTTTCAGCAACCCGGACCGAGACCCGGCTGAGTTTGCCGCCACCATCGCACCGTTTTATCCGCTACGTGGCGAGATGCAGCAGATCGCCCACTGTATAAAACAGGTGGCAGAAGCGCCAATAGTCTGTGACCTGCATGCCGGTAACGGTTTTGTCGGCAGCCTGCTGGCGCATGAAGGGGTGAAGGTGGTGGGTACGCGAGACCCGGCCGCCAAGCCCAATCAGATCACCGATTTCTATGATGCCGAGAGATACACCATGAAAGAGATGGCGGTAGATGCCATCGACTTTAAGTTTGATGTCGCCTTCTCTGCCTGGATGCCGGGTGGAAAGAATCTCACCCCTGAGATTTTAAAACACAAACCCAAATTGATCGTCTTTATCCATACTGACCACACCGATGAAAAAAATGAAGTGCCGCAGACTGGCACCCCCGAGGCCTTTACCGCACTGCCAGAGAACTACGCATTGATCGCAGGCTGGTCAATCACTCGTCCTCAGGATTGCCTTAAAGAGGTCTGGGAAGAGTTAACTCCAAGTATCGAAGAGGTGCGCCACGTGAAGATCTATGCCGATACCCCGTGGCATGAGATTGACCTCGGAGAAGGGTTAGTGCCAGAGGAGCCCTACGACTGGGAAAAAGAGCTCGATATGGTGTTGACCGGCCTGAGTGCCAAAGAACACCTGCGTAGCCAGGGGTTTCCCGTTTGAGCGACCGCTCCAGGTTCTACCGTGTAAAGGGTTCACAGTAACTGTAACTTCATTTTACAGTCTGCCGATAGTTGGCCTACCTGGAAAATTTAACTCGTTGATTTTAATCTATATTCTATTTTTGGCATAGTTCATGCACCTTTGGTTTCTGTCGGCGGTTTTTTTAGCCTGCTAATTTAAATCAATGTGGTGAAGAGAGACAAAGAATGAAGAATCTCAGTAAAGCGCTGGTCACAGTAATCGCCTTTTTTGGCATCTGCAGCGTAGCGAATGCAGTGCCGTTCTATGACAAAGTCGATTTCTCTGGAAGTGGCACAAGAGATGGTGAAGACTTCCTAAGGGTGACGGAAGTATATAAATATGAGCAGACGATATTCTTTGATCCTCTCGCCGCATCAATAGACAACGCCACCCTGAGAATCAAACATATAGGAAATAACATTGGCGCGGCTGACAATGAGCTCTGGTTGATACGGGGTAAAGAGGCTGGTGCTGGTGATGTCTGGTCAAAGATTGGTGATCTTTCCAACTCAACCAATGCAACGGGCTGGATTATTGACACATTCGTACTCGGCTCTTACCTGTTTGATGAATCAGGTGCAGGTTCCTGGACATTGAAGATCAAAGCGCGCGAGCCGGGGCGCGACAGAGAAAGATTAAGACTGGGGTGGAGTGAGCTATCAGGGAACTACACAGCCGTTTCTGCCTCTGCACCAGCGACGCTTGTTCTGCTGGCCACCGGTCTGATCGGATTGGGCTTCATTCGCCGTCGTCGTACCTGAAATAGCCCCTAATAAAACTCCGCTTCACCCTCGGGGCGGGTCGCAAACCGTTTATAGTTCCACTGATACTGGGCAGGAATTGTACGCACAGCCTCTTCTACCATCTGGTTAATCGCAGCAACCGAGCGCTGGGTATCGGCACTGCTCACCTCTGCCGGGGCGGGCAGAAAGTGAAGATGAAAGCCGGCGCTATCGGGTAGTCGTTCTGCATAGGTAAGTAGCACCGTTGCACCGCTTTTTAACGCAAGACGAGAGAGCAGTGTCATGGTGTTTGCCTGAATGCCAAAGAAGGGGGCAAAACTTCCGCTATTGGCACGAGGATCCTGGTCAGGCAAAACCCCGATCACCTCATTTTTGGCAAGCACCTGGTAGAGTGTCCGTATGCCCCGCGCATCAGTGGGCGCCAGTTTCTGCTGATAACGCTGTCGCCCTTGAAGGATGATGTTATCAAGCGCTTTCATCCGCGGTGGACGGTAGAGATTGGTCATCGGATAACGGGGAGCGCAGTAGACGCCGAGCATCTCCCAGTTGCCAAGGTGTGGCGCGACGAGGATAACACCTTTACCGCGGGCAAGACCGGCCTTGAGCTGCTCCTCTCCAGATACCTGTTGAATCAGCGCAGTCACCGCTTCTTTATTGCCAAGCCAGATCTTGCAGCTCTCGAATAATGTCCTGCTGCCCTCAATCAACGCCTGCTTTGTTAACTGCTGCTGCTCATCAGTGGAGAGCTGGGGAAAGCAGCGTGCAATGTTAAGCCGTGTCACAAGGCTATGTTTATTGTCGTGGCGCGCGTAATAGCTGCCTGTCCAGTTAGCAATGCGATGGAGCCAGCGCAGCGGCAGGTGAGCAAGCAGGTGAATCAGGGCTTTGATGAGTTGTTCACGCATGAAGTTGTCCGAATCGATAAAGCTCATAAAAATAAGATTTTAACAGGTATTAGGATGGTGAGAGGGATGAAGAGGAGAAAGAAAACCCCGAGGTGATTTCAGCCCCCCCGTAATTATTTGATTGCGGTATAATGTGTCACTTTTTTGCATGTGGAGAGAATCGCAATGAATCTGGATAGGGTATCGACTGGCGGCAAGAACGTCCCTGATGAGATCAATGTCATCATTGAAATACCGTCTCACAGTGATCCGGTCAAATATGAGGTCGATAAAGAGACCGGCGCAATGTTTGTTGATCGTTTCATGAGCACCGCGATGTACTACCCATGTAACTACGGGTACATCCCACATACGCTCTCGGATGACGGTGATCCGACAGACGTACTGGTGGTGACCCCTGTGCCGCTGATCAGCGGTTCAGTAATCAAATGTCGTCCAGTCGGCATATTAAAAATGACTGATGAGGCGGGTAGCGATGCCAAACTACTGGCCGTACCGCTGACTAAGTTATGTGACCTCTACAAAAACGTCGAAGGCCCGGATGATATGCCGCCACAGCTGCTGGCGCAGATCGCCCATTTCTTTGAGCACTACAAAGATCTGGAAAGCAATAAATGGGTTAAGCTTGAAGGGTGGGGTGGCCTGGATGAAGCGAAGGAAGAGATTCTCTCCAGTGCGAGACGTTACGAAGAGTCGCCCGTTAAGCCCTGCTTCTAAGCCGTTGAATAAGCCGATTCACACCACAGCAGTGTGAATCGGCTTACTGACTATTGGCATCGTAGGTTTTTTCGCGCAGTGACTGGCAGGCAACACAGCGGGATGCTGCTGGCTGTTTGAGCAGACGCTCCCATTGAATCTCTTCACCGCAATCACTGCATTCGCCGTAATGGCCGGTATTGAGGCGCTGATAGGCGATGTTGACCCGCTTTAATGCGATGAGATGCTGATTGATCAGCGCATTGTTGAGATCGCGCAGCAGATCAGCAACGGACTCCTCACCCGCGTCGTGTACGGAGTCCGCCAGATTGAGCGTATTGCCGTCATCGCTATTGCGTAGCTCTTCCTTAATTTCTGCCTGTAACGCCTGCTCCAGTGCAGCAAGCTGTTCTCTGGCCTGGGTAAGCTGGGTTTGATTCAGGTGGCTCATCATATTCCTCCGTTCTATAGGGCTAACTGACAAGTAGCATCAGTCTGCAATGGACTTCGGGTTAATTGAAGGCGAGCACCGCAAAACTGATCACTAAAAAAGTGAGAAAAGGGCCGATTAGCATAAAGCGTTTGATCTTTTTCATCGCCGCCGCCCCCTCTTCGCCCTCGCTTCGTTTCGCCTTGATGGCGAAAATCTTCATCATCACGGTGTAAAAGAGGATCGCAATCACCATCGCCATCTTCATCCAGAAGGCCCAGTTGAGGCTGCTGGTCTCGATGCCCGACTGCACCAGTAGAAAATAGCCGCTGGCGAGTAGCAGTATCAATCCAAGCAGCCCCACGCCCGATATGGCAGCACCTGCACCCAGCATGACCTTCTTTGCGGCCTCCGGCGCTTTCAGGCGGCGCGCATGCAGCGCCAGCCCGAGCATATAAAAAGAGGTGCCACCGCCCATTGCCAGGCCAAGAAAGTGAAGAATCAAGATAAAGTCATACATGCGACTATTGTGACACAACTTCTCTGCCAGGTAGAGAACGCTCTATTAATCTGATTGTTTGCTCGTATTTATATGTACTTCGTCTGCAGGGTAGCTGTTTAGAGGTAAACAGATTACTATCACCAGGCTGGTTGATGGTCACTTCAACCTTACCCGCCAAAGCGCATTGATTGAGGACAGTAGAGTGGAACAACAAACGATGGCCCTGTTTGATTTGCCGTATCAGTGGATATTTCCAGTGATCTTTATCGCGATGACCGCGATTATTGCGATCTGTTTTATGAAATATGTGATTCTGGCAGAAGATAAAGATGACGATGAGGGCGAAGAGCAGGCGAGCGCATCGATCCAGGTGAGTGAAAAAAGCGTGAGCGAAAAAAGTGAAGAGAAAAAATTAAAATGAGAGCGTGAGCTGTGATCACAGCGAGATCGTTTTTTCCTATCCCCACCAAACGCTAGCCCTGTTAGCTATTTTAGTCTTAGTCATTTCTAACAGGCGCTGAACACCTACGGAAAAACCCTTAAGAAAAAGGTTGCCATTGCGAATGAGAATAATTATCATTAATTTGCCTTAAGGGTGTTGTGTTTATTTTATTCTGGTGGGAACTCTATGATGAAACAGTTTAAGAATCTGGGTTTAATGTTGCTGGTTGCGTTAATGGCGATGCCAGTTGTGCAGGCGGCAGATGATGAGTTGATCGTTTACTCTGGGCGTAGTGACAAATTTGTGAAGCCTGTTATTAAAGCGTTCACTCAGGAGAGCGGCATTAAGGTCCTGCTTCACAGCGCCAAGTCCACCGCGCTGCTGAATAAACTGAAAGTGGAGGGCGAGCGCACTCAGGCAGACCTTTATCTGAGTAATGATGCTGGCAATCTACAGCTGGGTAGTGATATGGGGCTGTTTCAGCCGCTACCAGCATCAGTGACCGATGTGATCGACCCGAAACTTCGCGCCGCAGACGGCAGCTGGGTTGGATTATCGGCGCGTGCGCGCGTACTGGTTGCCAACACCGGAGTGGATACTCACTTTGTCACATCCATATTTGATCTTGCTGATCCGCGTTTAAAAGACCGCATCGCAGTGACCCATAGTGGTAACGGAAGCTTTATTGCCGGGGTGACTGTCTACATGGAGGCGGCGGGTATCGAAAAGACCCGCAACTGGTTAAAGGGGGTGAAGGAGAATGCCGGTGGCCGAACCTTTGATAAACATAGCAAGGTGGTGAAGGCTGTTGCGAGTGGCAAGCGTTCGGTAGGGCTGGTGAACCACTACTACATCTACCGTCACCTCGATAAGAAGCCAGATGCACCGATCAAGATTATCGTGCCCGACCAGGGAGAGGGCGAGATGGGCGTTGCCTGGAATGTGGCAGGAATCGCAATGAGTAAATACTCAAAACGTAAGGCCGCAGCGGAGAAGTTTGTCGAGTATCTAGTCTCTAAAAAAGGGCAGCAGCTGTTTGCGGAGGTGAACCGTGAGTATCCTGCGCGTAAAGGGGTTGCTGCGTCAGCAGAGATTCCGCCACTGGAGGGCATTAAGGTGGCGCCGGTAGCGATGAGTGAGCTAGGTAAACAGCGTAATGCCACGATCGACCTGCTTGAGGCGGTTGGTATGCCTTAACGCCACCGCAAGCTGATGGTAGATAAACGGTGGTGATCAAACAGTTCTCTATTCTTTCTGGAGTAACGGGGGTAGTCGTCTTAATAGCGGCGATCCCTTTGCTCTTTGTCCTCTATAGCAGCTTCCAGCTTTCGAGTGAGCGCTGGATCGGTTTATGGAGTACGCGCCTGCCAGATCTTCTCGCCAACACGCTCTGGCTGGGGGTTGTGGTGGCGATCGGTTGTCTGCTACTGGGGGTCTCCTCTGCGTGGCTGATTGCACGTCGCCAGTTTGCGGGACGCACCCTTGCGCTCTGGTTGATGGTACTACCGCTGGCAATCCCCACCTATGTGTTTGCCTATATTTACACCTCGCTACTTGCAGATGATGGCTGGCTTGGGATGGCGTGGGTAGCGCTGTTTGGTGAGTGGCTGGCCATTCCCGATATCTATACCGGCTGGGGCGCGGCCTTTATTCTTTCTCTGGCCGGTTTCTCATATGTGTTTTTACTGGCACGTGTCTCGTTGATGCAGGCTAGTCCGAGTATGGAAGAGGCGGCGAGAATGCAGGGGGCGACCCCTTTTGAGGTGTTCTGGCGGGTGCAGCTGCCGTTGCTGCGACCTGCGCTGGCGGCCGCGCTGGCGGTGGTGGTGCTGCATGTACTGTCTGACTTCGGTGCCGTAAGCATGTTGCAGTATCAGACCTTCACTCTGAGCATCTATACCCAGATGGAAGGGCGAATGGATCATCAGGCGGCAGCGGGGCTGAGTCTGGTGCTGGTGATGATGAGCCTGACTTTCCTTGTGCTGGAGCGCTTCTTTCGTAATCGGCAGCGCTATTTCAGCAGTAGTCGTGCGCGGCGATTTCAGGCAAGAAAGGCGAGCGGGCATGAGCTGGTGCTGATCTGGTCGTGCCTCGGGCTGATCGCACTGTTCGCTTTTATTCTGCCACTCATCTGGGTGTTGCACTGGAGCTGGCAGGCGTGGAGTGAAGAGCTGATCGGCACAGAGTTCTGGGACTACACCCGCAACTCACTGCTGCTCGGCGTGATTGCCGCGAGCGCAACGGTCATTGTTGCGCTGCCGGTTGCACTGTATCACACACGCATCCGCTCATGGCTAAGCAGCTGCTACCTTCATCTATCCAGTGTCGGTTTTGTGCTGCCGGGGCCGGTGGTGGCGCTCGGGGCGATCACCTTTGTCCTGACCCAGTTGCCGCTGCTATATGGCGGCATGGTGGTGTTGCTGATGGCGCTGGTGGTCCGTTTTTTACCACTGGCAGTACAGTCGCAGGAGGCGGCCCTGCAGCAGCTAACGCCATCAATTGAACAGGCGGGGCGAGTGCTGGGCGCAGGGCCGCTGGAGAATTTATGGCGGGTGACGCTTCCGATGGTTCGCGGCGGCATGGTCACCGCCTGGGTACTGGTGTTTATTGATGTGTTAAAAGAGTTGCCCGCGACGCTGATTTTGCGCCCAATCGGCTACGATACGCTGCCAGTTCGTATCTGGATTGAGTCGAGTGAGGAGATGCTGGAGCTGGCGGCCCCGGCTGCGTTGATGTTGATTCTTGCTACGTTGCCCGCATTATGGATCATGATGCGGGCGGAGCGTTCGCGCTGCTAGCAGAAGCCCTCTTGTGAAAAAAATCTCTTGGTATTCAATGGTATAACAGTTATATTGGGTGCGATTCTAATCGCGACGACACTTTTCTGAGATCGCTCTGATCTGCAGAAACAGTCGCTGTCGCATAAAATTGAAGGAGGCAGGATGCCGCTAGAGAGGTGCATGATGCGCAGTATAAAACGTGGTAAAACTGGCACATAGTTGCCTGTTCGCAATGATTGCTTAGTGATGGAGAAAAGAGATGGGTGCGAAAACAGCGCTTTATCAGGAGCATCTGAATTTGGGTGCAAAGATTGTCGATTTTGCCGGCTGGGATATGCCGCTGCACTACGGTTCTCAGGTTGAAGAACATTATAAGGTGCGTGGTGAAGCGGGCATGTTTGATGTGTCGCACATGACCTTTGTCGATCTGAATGGGCCGCGTGTGCGTGAATTCCTGCGCTATCTTCTGGCCAATAATGTTGACCGACTACAGACATATGGTCGCGCACTCTATACCTGCATGCTCAATGAACAGGGTGGCGTAGTGGATGATCTGATTGTCTATTTTCTGGATGAAGAGCATTTCCGCCTGGTCGTTAACGCGGGCACCCATGATAAAGATATGGCGTGGATAGAGCGACACGCCGCAGCCTATGATGTCACCGTAAATGAGATTACCGATGTGGCACTGCTCGCCATTCAGGGGCCTGATGCACGTCACAAGGTGCATCATCTACTAAGTGATGTGCAGCGAGAAAAGGCGCAGGCGCTGGTGCCCTTCAATGCTGTTGAAACAGAAGGTTTTTTTATCTCCCGCACCGGCTATACGGGTGAAGATGGCTATGAGGTGATGATTCCGCAGGATCAGGCGGTCGATTTCTGGCGACGATTGCACAAAGCAGGTGTCCACCCGGTTGGGCTGGGCGCGCGCGATACACTGCGCTTAGAGGCTGGAATGGACCTTTATAGCGCCGAAATGGACGAAGAGACCTCGCCTTTAGAGGCCGGTTTGAAATGGACCGTGGCATGGGAACCGCTAGAACGTGATTTTATTGGGCGCAAAGCACTCGAACCACAGTATAATGCTACCCCCGCCAGAAAACTGGTGGGGTTAATCCTGGATGATCGCGGCGTCTTGCGTAGTCATCAACGAGTGATTCTTGATGGTGAGGTCGTTGGTAAAGTGACCAGTGGCAGCTTTTCACCAACACTGGGAAAGGCGATCGCATTTGCGCGCGTCCCTTTTGATGTTGGAGAACGGGTACTGGTCGAGATGCGTGGCAAACAGTTGCCCGCACGCGTCGTTAAACCGCCATTTGTTCGTCACGGAAAGGCCTGTTTTGAGTAACGTTTTTGTTGAAAAAAACAATATTATTTTTTAGGAGCGACCATGAGCAATGCCCCTTCTCATTTGAGATACACCAGGTCTCATGAATGGATCGAGACGATAAGTGATGACACCTACCGCATCGGTATCAGTGATCACGCCCAGGACCTACTGGGAGACATGGTATTTATAGAGCTACCAGAGGCTGGTTCCACGGTAAGCGCCTCGGACGAGTGTGCCGTTGTGGAGTCAGTCAAGGCGGCTTCCGATGTCTATAGTCCTCTCAGTGGTGAAATTATCGAAATAAATGAGGCGCTGGAAGATAGCCCCGACCTGGTAAACCGCGATCCGTATGGTGATGGCTGGCTCTTTACCGTTAAGGCGACCGATAGCAGTGAGCTGGATGAGCTGATGTCAGCGGATGAGTATGTAGCGCTGACTAACGAAGAGTAGGGCTGTCGAGTCTACAACCACTCATCGGCCTCTTGCTGGAGGATCCGACTGCGCTGGCGCTCTTTTTAGAGTGCCACGCCTGTTTTTAACGTACCGCTATTAAATTTAAGTTATGCCTTTTATTCCCCATACAGAGACAGATGTGCAGCAGATGTTAGCGTCGATTGGCGTGAGCGATATTGCTGCCCTGTTTGATGAGATCCCTGCCGAACTGCGTATCGGCTCATTAGATAAAATACCTACCGGCCTGAATGAGATGGCGATGTCGCGCCTGATGCATGAGCGCGCGGTCGCCCCGCAGCCGCTCTGTTTTATCGGTGCGGGCGCCTATGAGCACCACATTCCCGCCGCGATCTGGGAGATTGTGACGCGCGGTGAATTCTATTCCGCCTACACTCCGTATCAGGCTGAGGCGAGCCAGGGAACCTTGCAGCTGATCTACGAATATCAGACGATGATGGCCCACCTTACAGGTATGGAGGCCTCTAACGCATCCCTTTATGATGGCGCATCGGGGCTGGCAGAGGCGGTGTTGATGGCCGTGCGCGCCAATCGCAAGTCAAAATCAAAACGGATCCTGATGCCTGCAACGGTCAACCCCGCCTATCGTCGCGTTGTGCAGACCATCGTTGAAAACCAGGGCATTACACTGGAGCCGGTTGATTATCAGCCGGGGTCAGGCGCTATCGACACGGCATCACTGCCTGCCGAACCGGGTGATGTTGCCGCGCTCGTTATCCCGCAGCCTAATTTTTTCGGTGTACTGGAAGAGGTGAATGGCCTGACAGACTGGGCGCATGCGCACGGCATGCTGGTGATTGCGGTGGTCAACCCCACTTCACTGGCGCTGCTAACACCACCGGGTGAATGGGGTGAGCAGGGGGCCGATATCGTCTGTGGTGAAGGGCAGCCGCTCGGTGTCCCGCTGGCCGGTGGTGGCCCCTACTTTGGGTTTATGTGCTGTAACCTTAAACATGTGCGACAGATGCCGGGGCGGATTGTCGGCCGTACGGTGGATGCCGACGGCAAGCCCGGTTTTGCGCTGACACTGCAGGCGCGCGAGCAGCATATTCGACGCTCCAAGGCGACCTCAAACATCTGCACCAACCAGGGGCTGGTGGTTGCCGCCGCAACGATCTATATGACCCTGCTGGGGGCGCAGGGTTTACACAGGGTGGCACTCAAATCGCACCAGAGCAGCCAGGCGCTGTGCGAAGAGCTGCAGATGATCGACGGGGTGACAAGCGCATTTTCATCGGCCAGTTTTCATGAATTTGTGATTCAGTTTGATGGCGTTTCGGCAGATGAGGTGCTGGATCGATTACTGGCCGAGGGGGTGCTGGGTGGTTTTAATTTAAGCGCAGACTATCCCGCACTGGGCGAGGCGATTCTGGTCTGCGCCACGGAGACCAAAACAGAGGCCGATATCCGCGCCTATCAAAGCGCCTTGAGCAGGGTGATGGAGAAGCTCAAAGGGGGTGCGGCGTGAGTAACGAGATGACACGTAACACTATTGATCAGCCGCAGGATGGCGTGATCTTTGAGAAGTCACACCGTGGGCGTAGCAACAGCTGCCAGGCGCCACAGCTTAACGCCTCAGAGACAACAGCGCCGCTGTCGATACCGGCATCGCTGCTGCGAAAGAGCGCGCCGCTACTGCCAGAAGTTTCCGAGATGCAGGCGGTACGCCACTTCACCCGTCTGTCGCAGAAGAACTTTTCGATCGACACCCATTTTTATCCGCTCGGCTCCTGCACCATGAAATATAATCCGCGCGCCTGCAATACATTGGCGATGCTGCCGGGTTTTCTTAATTTCCACCCGCTTGCGCCGGTTGAAACGGGGCAGGGTTTTATGGCCTGCCTCTATGAGCTGCAGGAGATTCTGAAAGAGGTGACCGGCATGAAAGCGGTCTCCCTCACACCGATGGCGGGCGCGCAGGGTGAGTTTGCCGGCATGGCGATGATCCGCGCCTATCATGATGCGCGTGGCGACACGGCGCGTTGTGAAGTGATCTGCCCCGATGCCGCACACGGCACCAATCCCGCGACGGCCGTGATGTGTGGCTATAAGGTAAAAGAGATTCCGACCAGAGCCGATGGCGATATCGATATCGAAGCGCTGAAGGAGGCGGTTGGTCCGCAGACAGCCGGGATTATGTTGACCAACCCCTCGACCGTTGGCGTATTTGAACGCCGCATCACCGAGATCGCAAAAATTGTTCACGATGCCGGTGGCCTGCTCTATTACGATGGCGCTAATCTAAACGCGATTCTGGGTAAGGTGCGGCCGGGCGACATGGGCTTTGATGTGATCCACATGAATCTGCATAAAACATTCTCAACCCCGCACGGCGGCGGTGGGCCGGGTGCCGGGCCGGTCGGTGTGAGTGAGCGTTTAACGCCATTTCTGCCGGTGCCAATGGTCGATTACCGTGGTGATCAATATCGATGGCTGACAAGGAAAGATCGCCCGCAAAGTATCGGGCAGCTATCGGCCTTTGCCGGCAATGCTGGTGTTCTGATGCGCGCCTACATCTATGCGCGCCTGCTGGGGCGGGAGGGGATGCCGCGCATCGCTGAATACTCGGTTCTAAACGCCAACTACATGATGGTGGAGCTGCAGAAGCGGGGCTTTGATCTCGCCTTCCCATCGCGCCGCGCAACCCATGAGTTTATTGTCACCCTGAAACGGCAGGCGAAGAGGCTCGATGTAACCGCAATGGACTTCGCAAAGCGCCTGCTCGATTACGGTTATCACGCACCCACCACATACTTTCCACTGCTGGTGCCGGAGTGTTTTCTGATCGAACCGACAGAGACGGAAGACAAAGAGACCCTGGATGGCTTTATCGATGCGATGGCAAAAATTCAGCACGAAGCAGAGACGCAGGCAGAAATGGTCAGAGCCGCACCTTACACCTTGCCATCACGTCGGCTGGACGATGTACGTGCGGCGCGTGAGCTAGACATTGTCTGGAGCAGTAAAGAATAACTTTGCCAGGTTTTCTGGTAACTGAATTAATCAATAAGGGGATGTTATGTCAGCACTGATCTGTGGTTCCTACGCTTACGACACCATTATGGTGTTTCATGACAAATTCAAAAACCATATCCTGCCCGACAAAGTGCACATGTTGAACGTCTCTTTTCTAGTGCCAGATATGCGCCGTGAGTTTGGTGGCTGTGCCGGTAACATCGCCTATAACCTGAAACTGCTGGGCGGTGATCCGCTACCGATGGCAACCGTCGGCAATGACTTTTC
>DRLG01000130.1 GCA_011053135.1 Chromatiales bacterium | reverse complement strand
TATGACCACCACCACTCACTTTCCTCTAATTACCCATAGCAGCCTCGACGCCGCAGTCGCATACCGTAACGGCAGCGTAATCACAGCCAGGCAGTTTCTTCACGATACAGACAAGGTCGCCTCAACACTGCCTGATAAAAGGCATATCCTCAACACCTGTCAGGATCGTTACCATTTTGCACTCGGTTTTGCAGCAACACTGATTGCTGACTGTATCAGCCTGATGCCATCCTCCCTCACCGCCGAAACATTGCGCTCATTACAGAGCCTTGCACCCAATTACATCACCCTGGATGACGATGAGATCAACAAACACCTTCAGGCAGATACCCCTCTCCATCAGCATGAGATAACTAAGATCCCGCAGGTGAAAGCGTCACAACTGGCTGCGTGGGTTTTCACCTCAGGCTCAACAGGTTCACCCGTGCCCCATGCAAAGCGATGGGGATCGCTGGTAAAAAATGTCCGCATCGAAGGAGAACGGCTGGGATTACTGGATGGCGCCAACCATACTATCATTGGCACTGTGCCGCCTCAGCATATGTACGGCTTCGAATCGACTGTGCTGGTCGCATTACAGAGCGGCAACGCCTTCGATGCGGGTCGCCCTTTCTACCCGGCCGACATTCACAACGCCATCACAGCAACACCTCAGCCTCGCCTGCTGGTCACAACCCCCTACCACTTGCACTCATTACTCGCCTCAGAAATAGAGGTCGCAGCGGTCAACCTGATCGTATCGGCGACTGCACCACTCCCAAAGGAACTGGCAGTGGAGGCGGAGAGTCGTTTGCAGTCTCACCTGCTTGAGATCTATGGCTGTACCGAAACGGGCCAGCTCGCCACTCGGCGCCCAGCCGAGAGTGCTGAATGGCAGCTATTTGATGGCATTCAACTCACTATGGAGGGGGAGAAAGTCACGGCATCAGGTGGACATATCGAGCGACCGATCACCATCTCAGACAGGTTAGAGATCACCCGGCATAACCACTTTATACTCCATGGACGGTCGGAAGATATGATCAACATCGCAGGAAAGCGCAGCTCTCTCTCCTACCTCAACCATCAAGCCATAGCGGTCGAAGGGGTTGAGGATGCCGTTTTCTTTATGCCGAATAGTAAAACAGAGAACCCGATATCACGTCTCACCCTTTTTGTGGTTGCACCCACCCTGGATCGCCGCTCATTAATGCAGGCGCTGCGCGATCGAATTGACCCAGTATTTCTACCTCGACCGATTATTTTCGTCGACGCACTTCCTCGTAGTAAGACAGGTAAACTCCCACAGGCAGCACTAATGGCACTGGTAGAGGCGAATGCAGGAAAATCGTAGCGCATCCGAACAGCAGCAAGTGACAAACTGGGCTGAGAAACCAGAACGCGGCAGTACGTTTATGTTGCGCGTCATGAGCTGGATTTCACTCCACCTTGGGCGAAATGTCAGCCGCCTGGTGCTGCATCTAATCACCACCTATTTTCTGATTTTTTCCCGCTCATCGCGACACGCTTCACGCAACTACCTACAGCGGGTCTTAGGGCGAAAGGCCACCCTGCGCGACCTTTACAGACACCTTTTCACCTTTGCCGCCACCATTCACGACCGGGTTTATCTTATCAATGATCGCTATGATCTCTTTGAGATCACCACACATAACGAACAGCTCATACAGAACACCCTCTCTCAGGGACGCGGTGCCTTTCTTCTCGGCGGCCATCTGGGTAGTTTTGAAGCCGCACACTCGATGGGACGACGCCATCCCGGTCTTCAGGTCATCATGGTCATGTTTGAAGAGAATGCGCGAAAAATAAATACAATGCTTGCTGCGATCAACCCTGAAATTCAGCAGGATATCATTCCACTGGGGCATGTTGACACCATGTTAAAAGTCCACGAAAAACTCGATGAGGGCGCAGTGCTAAGCATACTCGCAGATCGAACTTTTGGTGACGATACCACATTAGCCGTACCGTTCATGGGCGCGCTGGCAACCTTTCCGGTCGGACCATTTCGTATGGCCGCCCTGATGCGCCGCCCGGTAATCTTTATGACTGCACTCTATTTAGGCAAAAACCGCTACAGTATTCATTTTGAACCACTCGCCGATTTCTCCGGAGTTTCTGCAGATAGTAGTGATGTGGCAATTAAAATAGCGATTGAACAATACGCATCGCTACTAGAAAAATATTGCCGAAAAGCCCCCTATAACTGGTTTAATTTCTTCGACTTCTGGCAAGCAGCCCGTCAATCCAGATCATAGTAAGCTCGACAACATGAGTTGCCCCATATGCCATTCTCCCTTCAATTTGTGATAACCAGATTCTGCGCCCTTTGGATGCTAATGATCATGATGGCGGCACCATCGATGGCGCAACCATCAACGTGGGGGATCACCTCTTTAATGACGGCATTAGCTAAAAATAGCGGGGGGGTTACAACCTTCACCGAGAAAAAATTTATCGCCATGCTCGATGCACCGCTCGAATCATCCGGTGAACTTCACTACACCGCGCCAAATTATCTGGAGAAAAGAACGCTCAAACCGAAGCCTGAAAGCTTCGTGCTTAACGATGGCATCATTACAATCCAGCGAGGTAAAAAGCGACACACGCTGAAACTAAAACGGCATCCCAGAATTGCCATATTTATCGAGAGCATCCGCGGTACGCTTGCTGGAGATATTTCAGCACTGGAACGCTCATACCAACTGGCCCTTACAGGTAACGCGGAGCATTGGAAATTAACACTCTCACCAATCGACAAACGCATGGATGATATTCTCAATCAGATCGTGATCCTCGGTAAACAGGAGAGAATCAACACGATCGAGATTCACCAGGCAGATGGGGACTACTCCATCATGAAGATTGAGGAAGTGGCTACACCATGAGGTCAACCCGGGCAGTATCCATTACGCTGTGGCTGCTGCTTCTGCTCGCCTGCGCCCTTATCATAGAGCGCACCCAGTTTAGCGCTGACTTAACGGCCTTCATGCCCAGTGAACCCACTAAAAATCAGAAGGTTTTTATCGATCAACTAAAAAGCGGTGCCGCCTCGCGGCTCATCCTGGTCGGTATCGAGGGTGCTGACACAGAGACGCTCGTATCGATCTCCAGAGAGATGTCACGCCAGCTTCGTCTGCAGCAGGCCTTTACCCTGGTCAATAACGGGGAGGCTGTTGATGATGAAGAGAAACGGGAATTTATTTACACCCATCGCTATCTTTTAAGCCCTGCGGTCGATGCTGAGCGCTTCACCAGTGCGGGTCTACACGATGCCATCAGCGAGAGCATCGCACTACTTGCATCACCTGCCGGGCTACTCGTTAAACCCCTTCTGACACGCGACCCTACCGGTGAAACGGTGCAGCTGCTTAACAGTTTTAATCATGATGCTGGCCCTCAAATATACGACGGGGTGTGGGTCTCACCGCAGGGTGAGCGCGCAATACTGCTGCTGCAGACCCAGGTGGAGGGATCCGATATTGATGGGCAGCAACATGCCATGGCGATTATTCAAACGACATTTGAGCAGATAACTAAAGCAGAAGCTGTTTCTGCCCGCCTGCTGATGAGCGGGCCGGGTATCTTTTCAGTGACCTCACGCGAGACGATCAAGGAAGAGGTAAAACGTCTGTCGATTGTGAGTACCGTCATTATCATCACCTTATTGCTGCTGCTCTACCGCTCATTCACAGCCGTGTTACTTGGCACTATTCCGGTGTTCACTGGTATTGTCGTCGGTATTG
>DRLG01000129.1 GCA_011053135.1 Chromatiales bacterium | reverse complement strand
AGGCAGCCTTTATCAATGCAGTGCGCGATGCGCTGTTTGCCTCAAAGATTATCTCTTACGCTCAGGGTTTTATGTTGATGCGAGAGGCGGCTGACCAGTATGGCTGGAAGCTCTCTTATGGTGATATTGCGCTGATGTGGCGTGGGGGCTGTATTATACGTAGCCAGTTTCTGGGTGAGATTAAAACGGCCTACGACAACAACCCGGTACTGGAGAACCTGCTGTTAGATCGCTATTTCAGAAGCGCAATTGTAAGGGCGCAGGATGGCTGGCGGCAAACCCTTGTTACTGCAGTTCAGATAGGTGTACCCGTGCCGGCAATGTCATCAGCACTATCTTTTTATGATGGCTTTCGTAGTGAAAAATTACCGGCTAATTTATTGCAGGCGCAGCGTGACTATTTTGGCGCGCACACCTATGAGCGAACCGACAGGCCGCGTGGAGAGTTTTTCCATTCTGACTGGAAAGGGATGGTCAAGCAGTAGAGGGTCCGTATCAGGGGGTGGCGTGGTGGCTGATGAGCGGCGCTATTTAGCGCTTTTTTCGACTATCCCCTTTTCAACCAGTAGTTGAGAAAAGTCCTCGACTTCAATCGGCTTGCTGAAATAGTACCCCTGAGCAACTTCACACCCCATCTCACTTAGCAGGGCTAACTGCTGTGCGGTTTCCACCCCCTCAACAATAATTCCCATGCGCAGGCTTTTTGCCATTGAAACGATCGCCTCTACCAGTGTGGTGCTATCTTGCACAGTCTGCATATCATGCACAAAGGTGCGGTCAATCTTAAGTGTTGTAATCGGTAGTCGCTTCAGATAACTAAGCGATGAATAGCCGGTACCAAAATCATCAATTGAGAGGGCAAAGCCCATCTCACTGATGCGATCAAGTAACGCAATGGTCTCTTCATTTGTCTCCAATAGCAGCCCTTCCGTAATCTCCAGATCAATATTGGTGGCGTTGAGATGATATTTCTGAATGCTATGTCGGAGCGCTATTTCAAGTTCGTTGCCATGAAACTGGCGAGTGGAAAGATTGATCGACATGCGGAAGTCATCGGCCCCCATCTGTTGCCATGTGCTCAATTGCCGGCATGCATTATCAATTATCCATTCACCCACTGGAACGATAAGGCCCGTCTCTTCAAGGATGGGGATAAAATCCAGCGGTGAGATCGGTTTACTTCCTTCTGGTTGCCAGCGAATCAACGCCTCAGCACCAATAGGCTGGCCGTTGTTGATATTAACCAGTGGCTGATAAAGCAGGTGGAATTCATCATTTTCTAATGCGCGTCTTAATTTTGTTTCCAGTGCCAGGCGGTTGTCGGCGGTATCGCTCATCTTGAAATGATAAAAATCAAATGTATTCCGCCCATGTTCTTTTGCATGATATACAGCGGTGCCCGCATTTTTCAGTAGCGATTTTGAGTTATCGCCATCGCGAGGATAGACAGTGATTCCGATGCTGGCACTTAAAAAGACTTCATGGCCATCGACCATCAGAGGCGAGGAAAAGGAATCGAGGATTCTTTGTGTGGTCTGCCCCGCCTCGCTAGCATCTTTTATGTTGTTTAGAACGATGGCAAATTCATCGCCACCGAAGCGCGCAATAATGTCATCCTCTCGCAGACATTTGATAAGCAGTTTTGATACCTGCTGTAGTGAACTATCACCAATGTCATGTCCGAGTGTTTCATTAATGACTTTAAATCTATCCAGATCGAGAAATAGCACTGCCAGCGATGAGCCGTTTTTCTCGGCATTTACAATCACCTGGTCGAGCGCCTTAATTAATTCGATACGGTTGGGGAGTTGGGTGAGTACATCATGATGAGCAAGAAATTCCAGGTGTTCCTGAATTTTCATATGCCCTGAGATGTCGCGTGCAGTAGAGATAAAGTGTGTGATCTCACCGCCTGAGTTATGGAGCGGAGTGATGGATTTCTCTTCATAATAGAGCGATCCATCTTTTTTCTGGTTCAGAAATACGTTACTAAATACCTCGCCTGCCGTGATGGTCTCCCAGAGCGTTTTGTAGAAGCTGGTGGTCTGGTTGCCTGAGTTCAGAATATTGGGGGTCTTGCCAATAATATCCTGCTGTTGATAGCCGGTGATGATCTCAAATGATTTGTTAACGTACTCTATAATGCCCTCTTTGTTGGTGATCATCACTGCATCAGCCGTCTGTGCTAGCGCAGTTGATAGCTTGTGCATTCTGCTTTCTGCCTGCTTGCGTGAGGTGATGTTGGTCACGCTGGCGCGGATGAGCCGTTTCTCCTGCGAGGGCAGTCGAATGAGATGGACCTCGCATAGTAGCCGCTCTTCATTGTCAGTGGTGAACTCCCATTCAAAGATAGGAGCGCCTCCATTGATAGCGTCGTTGATGAGCGCTTCAACAGTTGGCCTGGAGTGGCAACCACTGGGCTGAACTTCGGGGCTGAGTGAGGTGAAATTGCTCGTGAGTAACTCAGAACGTGTTTTCCTGAAGAGAGTCGCAGCATTGTGGTTGGCATCAACAAAGCTGCCGCTATCACAATCGATAACAAAGATCGCCTCAGGGGCGTGCTCAATAAACGTTTTTAAGCGAGCTTCACTCTCGCGCAGATCACGCAGTGCGACAAGCGTAGTGAGTGAGTCGGCGATACGCCGCCCCACCGCTTCGAATAATTTCTGCTCACTGTCGGAGTAGCGAACTGGCTGGCTACAGTGGTGTATACCAAGTAACCACGGTTTATCTCGCCTGGGAAAGAGCGGCACGATAAGCTGTGACTGAATATTATATTCTGTTATGACAGGATCCCTGTCAAAATCGGGGTGCTCCTCCTTATTAAATGATGTCGCGCTATCTGAGCTGAGAGCGGCCCGCAATATCTGGCTATGGCTTTTACTCATGCCGATTTCGATGCCAGCAGGCAACCCCGGCCATTCGGCGCGATGTTGAGAGATCGGGACATGCCAGACCGGCGCTGAGGGGTCGCACGGGTAGAGTAGCCAGGCGCGGTCGCAATCAAAAATATCCAGCATCTCAGCAAGTACATTTTTCAGCATGGTGTCGATGGAGTCAGTGTTGAGCGTAAGGCTGCTGATACGCTCCATCGCATTCAGGGTGTGGAGGTCTCCTCTGGTGCTCTCATCTGCTTCCTGGATTGCCGTGACATCAGTAAATGTGCTGATCACCTGTTGTGGCTCACTTCTACCCTGTTGCAACGGTACGGTATTGAGCATGATCCAGCGATAGCGCTGTTCGCCACAATGGAAAATTCCCATCAGCGTGCCCTGTGATGGGGTGCCAGTCAGTAGTGTTTTGCAGGTTGGGTGCTCTTCTGCTGTGAAGAGGGTGCCATCTTTATGGATGGGTGCTCCCCAGAATCCCGCTATTGTCGTTGCCTCAATCTCAGTGGCCGTTAACCCCAGAATTGCCTGAGCGGTGGGGTTGATCTCCAGAACCTTTCCTGCGCGATTCTGAACCAGAACCCCCTGGGCCATAGTTTCGACCAGCAGGCGGTAGCGATCTTCACTACGGTTCAGGCTGGAGATGATCTGAATTGTACTGATTGCTGACTCAATGCGGCGGGCAACCTCGGTAAATAGCTGAATATCAAGTGCGGAGAGTTTACGGCGGCTGCCGCAGAAGTGCAGCCCCAGTATCCATGGTTGATCTTGAGAGGGGTTAAGGGCGATACAGATCTGGGTATGTACCGAGAACTGCTTAAGCAGATCGGAGTGGTTATCATCGTCACAGTTGACAAGATCAAGCAGCTGCGGCGTATCGGTTGCCAAACAGCTCCGTAGCAGTTGTTTAATCGTCTCGTCCGTTCGGATCGGAACGCCCTGTTCGGCCTCCCTCGGCCACTCTGGGTGAGTTGCTTCCGATTTTACTGCGAAGAACTCTATCTCGGGATCGCATGGGTGAATGATCCAGGCACGATCAGCTGAAAAAATGGAGAGGAGCTCCTGCATCGAGTGGTGCAGTATCGAATCTAAATCTGTACAGTTGTGGCTGATATCGCCAATGCGACGCAGTGCCTTTATGATGCGAGGTTCGTACAGGGCTGTATTGCTGTTGTTATTATTATCTGGTGTTCGCATTTTATTAGCTGTCTTATAAAGTGGTAGGCCAATCACATCTCCCTGTGGCTGCCTCTGGTTTATCGACCTAATTAGTATATACCTTTAAGTGAAATTTATGGCTAACTATATGATCCTGAAAATAATATATCTTACTTAGCATAACTGAGTGATGCGCTGCGAGAACGGTTGCTTGCCCGCTTGTGGCGCTAATGAAGCGGCTGTTGAGCCGTTTTCGTACCTTTATATGATGGGTAGAGTAACAGGGGAGGTGAAAATAGCGCCAGCCCGGTTGAAATGGTGCAGAGAAAGCGATATCAATACTGAATGTCCTGTTTTTATATGGGGGAACTGGCGTTAGAATGGCGCCTCTTTGAGACAGTTGTAGGCGAGAGGTTGAGTAAATTATGGAAATAATGGAACGAATCAAGCAGCAGATTGAGGGCGCACCGATTGTGCTTTACATGAAAGGAACCCCGCAATTTCCGCAGTGTGGTTTTTCAAGTCATGTAGTGCAGGCGCTGGCAGCCTGCGATGCAGAGTTTACAGACATCAATGTTCTGGCTGATCCTGAGATTCGCGAAAACCTGCCGCGTTACGCCAACTGGCCCACATTTCCACAGCTCTATATCGATGGTGAGCTGGTCGGTGGGTGTGACATCGTGATGGAGCTCTATCAACGCGGTGAGTTAAAGACGATGGTTGAGGCTGCGGGTAAGGGGTAATCTATCTGCTACTGAAGTCGAGAAAGGCGCAGCGCTTAACGCCGCGCCTTTTTTATTGCGTTGAGACTTAGAACATGACCTGGTTGCGTCCTGCATCCTTTGCTTCATACAGTTTTTTATCGGCGGCTCTGAACAGGGTATCCAGGGTGCACGCCTCATCGTTATTATGATAAGTGCTAACGCCGATTGATACGGTTACCAGAACCTGCTGACCATCGATATCAAAAGGCTTTTGAGCGATCGATTTTAGAATACGCTCGAAGAGATCGGGGGTGCAGTGGATGGCCTCCTGAAAATGCATCAGAATACAGAACTCCTCACCGCCAAAGCGCCCCACCACATCGGTAGGTCGGGTTGCCTTGCGTAGACGGCTGGCGATCTTTTTGAGGATAGTATCTCCCGCTGCGTGGCCATATTGGTCATTGATCTGCTTGAAGTGATCAATGTCGATCATCAAAAAGGCGAGGGTGCCGCCGCGTGCATCTATATCAGCAAGGATCGCTTCAGAGCGCTGGGTGATGTAGCGGCGATTACCGAGGCTGGTCAGTGGGTCGGTCACCGCCAGTTCGCTGAGAATCTGGTTACTGGCCTCAAGGTCTCGCATCGTCTCCAGTAGTGAGTTCTGTAACATAGAGATGCGACCGGCGGCGTGAATACGTGCGGCGAGTTCAGATCTGTTGACAGGCTTATTGAGATAGTCATCCACGCCGTGATTAAACGCCATAACCAGGTGCTCGACCCCCTCTTTGGCGGTCAGCATGATGATTGAGGTGTAGTGACTGCTTTGCTCGTCAAGTTCGCGTATGCAGCCGCACAGTTCAAGGCCGTTCATCTTTGGCATCACCCAGTCGAGCAGGGCGACATCCGCTGGGCGCGCTGCAAGCGACTGCAGCACCTCTTCAGGGCCGGCAGCCAGGCGGAGATCACGATAGCCCGCTTTTTGCAGTAATGTCTGAATCATCGTTCGAGTGAGTTCGACATCATCGGCAATAATGATAGAGAGGGCGTGCTCAGCATCGAGTCTATTATTCTGGTTCACTGGCATCCTCTGTTGAATGAGTTAAGCGGCGGGTTCTATATTATCAGGCGGTGCTGGATTATCGGATGGGGTCGGGATTCCGATGTGGCTATCCCACTGGTTAACGATGTTGCAAAATAGCTCGGCTGTCTGCTCGGCATCATAGATCGCCGAGTGTGCCGCTTGCCCATCCCACTCCATGCCTGCTGCGATGGCGGCGCGCGCCAGCACTGTCTGGCCATAGGCGAGGGCGCTAAGTGAGACGGTATCGAGCGTACTAAATGGGTGAAATGGGTTGCGTTTGATTCTGGTTCGCTCAACTGCCGCATTTAGAAAATTGAGATCAAAAGCGGCGTTGTGACCTACCAGGATGGCGCGAGTGCAGCCATTGGCCTTGATCGCGCTACGAATCGGTTTGAAGATCGATTGCAACGCCTCTTTTTCCGCGAGTGCCATGCGGAACGGATGGTAAGGGTCAATGCCGTTGAACTCCAGCGCTGCGGCTTCCAGGTTGGCCCCTTCGAACGGCACAACGTGGTGGGCGATGGTGGTATCGGGCGCAAGCTTGCCGTCAGGGGTAACCTTAAGCAGCACTGCGGCAACCTCTAACAAGGCGTCGGTCTGCGCATTAAAACCTGCGGTCTCTACATCGATAACAACCGGTAGATAGCCTCTGAAACGCGTTGCTAATGGCGGGGGGGTGTCATTTGTCATTGTATTTTCTAGGCCTGTTAACACGTATTGAAAAGCCGCTGTTGAGGCCGTTGAGTTGCCGTTTACTGAATGGTGCGATGCAAGTTGGCATAGAGTGTCCAGTCGAGCGCCTCTCCGGCGCGGAAAGGGCGTAGCACTCCCTCTTCACCGAATTGATAGCTTTCCGGGCAGACCCAGGGGCGTTTTACCAGGCTAATGCTCTCTTTGTTACGCGGTAGTCCGTAGAAATCTGCACCGTGAAAGCTGGCGAACCCCTCCAGTTTATCGAGCGCCCCGGCGGCCTCAAAGATCTCTGTATAGAGTTCAAGTGCAGCATGGGCAGAGTAGATGCCGGCACAGCCACAGCCGCTCTCCTTGCTGCTGGTGTCGTGTGGTGCGCTGTCGGTGCCGAGAAAGAATTTTGGGTTGCCACTGGTGGCCGCTTTAACCAGCGCCTGGCGGTGAACCTCACGTTTTAAAACCGGCAGACAGTAGTGGTGAGGGTGGATACCCCCCACCAGCATCGCATTACGATTCAGCAGCAGATGATGCGGGGTGATGGTTGCCGCTAACGTTTCATCGCCCTCTTCAACATATTCGACGGCATCTTTGGTGGTGATATGTTCCAGCACAATCTTTAACTCCGGGTAGCGGCGCGTTAGCGGTTCCAGGTGCCGCTCGATGAAGATCTTTTCGCGATCAAAAACATCAATGCTAGGGTCGGTCACCTCGCCATGGATCAGCAGCGGCATATCGAACTCAATCATCTCTTCCAGTATGGAGTAGGT
>DRLG01000128.1 GCA_011053135.1 Chromatiales bacterium | reverse complement strand
GTAAGCAGATCAGAGGCGGAACATGAATATGGCATCACCCCGATACAAAACCCTGAAAACAGCCGCTACGACGCGATTATCGTCGCTGTCGGTCACCGCCAGTTCAAGGAGATGGGAATAACAGGTGTGAGGGCACTTGGCAAAGAGAACAGTGTCATCTTCGATGTTAAGTATCTTTTTCCAGCAGACGCTGTCGATGGTCGACTCTAATCTCTTAATTAAGGCGAACTATTATAATGAAAGTACTGGTCACAGGCACCGCCGGCTTTATCGGCTCCAACGTTGCTCACTACCTGCTTAACAGGGGAGACGAGGTTGTTGGTCTCGACAATCTCAATGACTATTATGATGTCAATCTTAAAAAGGCTCGCCTGCAACGGTTAACAGCACGCGAAGGGTTTACTGATGTTCGCCTCCACCTTGAAGACCGTGATGGCGTCGCCAGGCTTTTCCAAGAGCAGCAACCTGATAAAGTTGTTCACCTTGCGGCACAGGCCGGGGTGCGTTATTCGCTCGTTAACCCCAACGCCTATATCGATAGCAATATTAGCGGAACCACCAACATGCTGGAGGGTTGCCGTCATAGTGAAGTCGGCCATCTGGTTTACGCTTCAAGCAGCTCTGTCTATGGTGCGAACACCAACATGCCCTTCTCAGTGCATGACAATGTCGATCACCCTGTCAGCCTCTATGCGGCCACAAAAAAAGCCAATGAGTTAATGGCCCACACCTATAGCCATCTCTACCAGCTCCCGACCACCGGGCTGCGATTCTTCACCGTATACGGCCCATGGGGCCGCCCCGACATGGCTCTGTTCATGTTCACCAGAAATATTCTTGAAGGCAAACCCATCGATGTTTTCAATTATGGAAAATGCAAGCGCGACTTCACCTATATAGATGACATTGTTGAGGGGGTCATTAGAACACTCGATAACACCGCCACTCCAAACCCAGACTGGTCGAGTGACACACCGGATACCGGCACAAGCTATGCCCCGTTCCGAATCTACAATATCGGCAATAATAACCCTGTCGAGCTGCTCCACTTCATCGAAGTCATTGAAGAGTGCGTTGGCAAAAAAGCAATAAAAAACATGTTGCCACTGCAACCAGGTGATGTCCCGGCCACTTACGCCAATGTCGATGACCTGATGAATGATGTCGGCTTCAAGCCGGCGACCTCTATTGAAGATGGCATTGCAAACTTTGTTGCATGGTACCGAGACTATTACAAAACATAACTGGATAATAATTAAAATATGATCACAAAAGCTGTCATCCCTGTCGCCGGCCTTGGTACTCGCATGCTACCTGCAACGAAAGCGATCCCTAAAGAGATGCTCCCCCTCGTAGACAAGCCTTTAATTCAGTATATTGTCAACGAATGCATTGATGCGGGTATAAAAGAAATTGTTCTGGTTACACACTCATCAAAAAATGCGATTGAAAACCATTTTGATAAATCTTTTGAGCTGGAAACAACGCTTGAAAAAAAGGTTAAAAGAAAATTATTAGAAGAGATTCAGACAATCTGCCCCAAAGAGATCACTATCATGCATGTCCGCCAGGGGCAGGCAAAAGGGTTAGGACATGCGGTGGCGACCGCCCGCCCACTCATCGGTGATAACCCTTTTATTGTTGTGTTGCCCGACGTCTTGATTGACGACGCTTCATGCGACCTGAAAAATGATAATCTTGCCGCGATGATTCACCGTTATACAGAGACGCAGGCGAGTCAGGTCATGGTTGAACCTGTTCCTGCAGAGCTGGTCTCCAGTTATGGTGTTGCTGATTGTGGAGGTAAAACCTTATCACCAGGTGAGTCAGCACCAATGACGAAGGTCGTTGAAAAACCGGCAGCCGATGAGGCGCCTTCAAACCTGGCTGTTGTTGGGCGCTATGTTCTATCAGCCAAAATATGGGACCTGCTTGAGAAGACAACACCCGGTGCCGGCGGCGAGATCCAGCTCACGGATGCCATTGCAGATTTAATGAATACTGAAACCGTCGAGGCCTTTCATATGACGGGTAAATCTCACGATTGTGGTTCAAAAATAGGCTACATGAAGGCCTTTGTTGAGTACGGCATGAGGCACCCTGAGAATGGCGAAGCATTCAGAAAGTACCTTAACTCAATCGAGGCTTAAGTCATTACCCCCAGCAAAAAAAACCGCCGCACTACTTCTGCAATGCGGCGGTCTTATAACGAGGTCGAATCCTCTTATTTATAAAAGTCGATCATCTTTTCTAGCGATTTGGGGGTAATCTTTGAAGCCTGACCAGCACAACCAAACGCTTCGAAACGTGCCTTACAAATAGCAGACATCGCCGCCGTAGACTCCTTAAGGAATTTACGTGGATCAAAGTTCGCGGTGTTCTCCGCAAGGAACTTACGTACCGCGCCAGTCGATGCCATGCGCAGATCCGTATCGATATTAACCTTGCGCACACCATGTTTGATACCCTCAACAATCTCTTCAACCGGTACGCCATAGGTCTGTCCCATGTCGCCGCCGTAGTTGTTGATGATCTCTAACCACTCCTGAGGCACAGAAGAAGAACCGTGCATCACCAGATGGGTATTCGGAATCACCTGATGGATCTCTTTGATGCGATCAATTCGCAGCACTTCCCCCGTAGGTTTGCTGGTAAATTTATAAGCGCCATGAGAGGTGCCAATAGCGATCGCCAGTGCATCAACATTGGTCTGCTCAACAAATTCTTTCGCTTCCTGTGGGTCTGTCAGCAGCATATCAAGATCCAACTTCCCTTCTGCGCCATGCCCATCTTCTTCACCCATTTCACCCGTCTCAAGTGATCCC
>DRLG01000127.1 GCA_011053135.1 Chromatiales bacterium | reverse complement strand
CTCTCCGCACAGGAGATACACATTGTATACGGCCACGGTGGCGAGGTGGTGAGAGAGAGACTTGCAGAGCGCAACGTCAGCTGGGTTAAACAGGAGCAGCAGCTGGGTACCGGCCATGCTGTCGCTCAGGCCGTACCCCATTTAGTGGATAACCATACTGTGCTGGTACTTTATGGCGATGTCCCGCTCATAACAAAAGAGACGCTACAGCGGCTCATTAAGCAGGTTTCAGGTACCAGCATGGGGCTGTTGACGGCTGAGCTGAGTAACCCCTTCGGTTACGGCCGTATCGTTCGCGATAGTGACAACGCGGTGCAGTGCATAACAGAAGAGAAAGATGCGAGCGCCGAGGTGCGTAAAATAACAGAGGTCAACAGCGGCATCCTGGCGGTGCAGGGTGAGCAGCTTAAAGGGTGGCTGGCGCGGCTAAAAAATAACAATGCCCAGGGCGAATACTATCTAACAGATATCATTGCGATGGCAGTCAGCGACGGTATCGAAGTGAAGACATCACAGGCAGCCGCGGTTGAAGAGGTTGAAGGGATCAATAACCGTATCCAGCTGGCGCGGCTCGAACGTTATTACCAGCAGCAGCAAGCCGAGCGGCTGATGGCGGCTGGGGTCACATTAAAAGATCCTGCCCGCTTTGATCTGCGCGGCACGGTTGAGACGGGCATGGATGTGATTATCGACATCAACGTTATTCTGAACGGAGAGGTTGTGATCGGCAGCAGCGTCGAGATTGGGGCAAACTGTCTGCTGACCAATGTTGTGGTGGAGGATGGCACTGTTATCCTGCCCAATAGCATTATTGAAGATGCAGTGGTAGGGCGCGACTGTACGATCGGTCCATTTGCCCGTATCAGGCCCGATACGAAGCTGGCAGACAGAGTGAAGATCGGAAATTTTGTTGAGATTAAAAAGGCGCAGCTGGACGAAGGTGCCAAGGTCAACCACCTTAGTTATGTTGGCGATAGTATCGTTGGTAAAGATGTGAATATCGGCGCGGGAGTGATCACCTGTAACTACGATGGTGCCAATAAGCATCTAACAGAGATCGGGGACGACGCCTTTATCGGTTCCGATAGTCAGCTGGTCGCGCCCGTTAAGATCGGCGCAGGTGCAACCATTGGTGCCGGCTCAACCATCACAGCTGATGCCCCTGCTAACCAGCTAACACTAACGCGCAGCAAACAGCGGTCGATTGAGTCATGGGTACGTCCGCAAAAGAATAAATGATTATTGAGCGGGAGTGGAAGAGAGGCTCCTGAGCAGTCTGAGCGATAAACAGGGAATGAGGTGAGCTATGTGTGGAATTGTCGGAGCAGTTGCAGAGCGCGACATCGTGCCTGTTTTACTGGAGGGGCTAAGACGCCTCGAATATCGTGGCTATGATTCAGCAGGCATCGCAGTTCTTGATCGGCATGGCTGCATTGGTCGCGTGCGTGCACCAGGTAAGATCGATGACCTGGTGGCGGTGCTGAAAGATCAGCCGCAGAGCGGCACCATCGGCATCGGCCACACCCGCTGGGCGACGCATGGCAAGCCGACAACCGCCAATGCCCACCCCCATATCTGCCGCAAGACGGTTGCTGTGGTGCATAACGGCATAATCGAAAACCATGAAGAGTTGCGCCGCGAGCAGAAAGAGAAAGCGTATGAGTTTACATCCGAGACGGATACCGAAGTCATCGTCCACCTGATACATCAACATCTGGAGCAGGGAAAAAGTCTGCTGGATGCGGTTCGCGCCGCAACCGCCGAGCTGGAAGGGGCCTATGCGCTAGGTGTGGTCAGCAACATAGAAGAGGGGCGCATTATCACCGCAAGACTCGGCAGCCCACTAGTGATTGGGGTGGGTATCGGTGAGCACTTTATCGCCTCGGATGTGGCAGCACTCTTGCCCGTTACACAAAATTTTATCTTTCTGGAAGATGGTGATGTGGCAGATATCACTAAAGATAACGTCACTATCTACGACGCAGAGGGCAACATCGTTGAGCGCCCGGTTAGCGTCAGCCAGCTTACCGCAGACGCTATCGGTAAGGGGCAGTACAACCACTACATGATGAAAGAGATTCATGAACAGCCCAATGCCATCGCAGAAACACTGGAAGGGCGTATCAGTAAAAAGCGTGTCCTCGAAGAGGCCTTTGGCGTGGGCGCGAGTGAAGTTTTTGACCAGATAAAAGGTGTACACATCATCGCCTGCGGTACGAGTTACCACGCCGGCATGATCGCCCGTTACTGGTTTGAATCACTCGCGGGTGTACCGTGCAGTGTCGAAGTGGCGAGCGAGTTTCGCTACCGTTATCCAGTGGTACGCAATAACTCACTGATCATCAGCATCTCTCAGTCGGGTGAAACAGCCGACACCCTGGCGGCACTGCAAGAGGCCAGGAAGCGTGGTTATGGCCATTCGCTTGCGATCTGTAATGTACCAGAGAGCTCTCTGGTGAGAGAGTCCGACCTCTTTCTGATGACGCGCGCGGGGCCAGAAATCGGCGTGGCATCGACCAAGGCCTTCACGACACAACTGGTCGCGCTAATGTTACTGGTGATTGTGCTTGGCAGGCGCCACGCAATGCCGGGTCATGTCGAAGAGGCGTTGGTTAAACAGCTGATCTCACTACCGGCAAAAGTTGAAGAGGTGCTGGCACTTGATGACAAGATAAAAGAGATTGCCGAACAGTTTGGCGACAAGCATCATGCACTTTTCCTGGGGCGAGGCACTCAGTACCCAGTGGCGATGGAGGGTGCGTTAAAGCTGAAAGAGATCTCATACATCCATGCCGAGGCTTACCCTGCTGGCGAACTGAAGCACGGTCCGCTGGCACTGGTCGATGCCAATATGCCGGTGATCGCGGTAGCACCCAACAATGAACTACTCGAAAAACTTAAATCGAACCTTCAGGAGGTGAGCGCACGTGGTGGGCAGCTACTCGTTTTTGCTGATGAATCGATTCATGTTGAAACAGAAGAGGGGATAGAAGTCGTCTCAGTCGCATCGGTGGATGATGCAATTGCACCGATCGTCTACTCCGTACCGCTGCAACTGCTCTCTTACCATGTGGCAGTATTAAAAGGCACCGATGTAGACCAGCCGCGCAATCTCGCAAAATCAGTCACCGTTGAATAAGCGAGGCACTGGCGTACAGGTTTCGTATCAGGAGGTCAGCTCAATTACACGACGACAAGTGCCAGTGCTGCTACAATAACCGCATGCGCCCGTAGCTCAGTTGGATAGAGTGCCGCCCTCCGAAGGCGGAGGTCACAGGTTCGATTCCTGTCGGGCGCGCCATCTTTCTTTCAGTTTTATCGGGACACTGCTTATTGGTATGAACAGGCGGTGTGCCCAATGTAACGCCCCAAGCAATTTGCGGAACGCAGTCAATCAATTTAAGCCACAGAAAAGGAAGAAAACTGGTATTAAATCGGCCATTAAAAAGGGAATTAATTGCAGATTACTAACTCTTTAGCTTGCTTCTGTTTGTGTGCACCACCTACGGTATATTTGATAACCACAGGCTTAATTCTTAACCTTTTAATGTCTTTGATAGGGGATCTGTAAATCCCACGCCTTTAGGCGGCATCGTTGCTTTTACACCCTCTCCCCTTTAGGGGAGAGGGATGGGGTGAGCATGCTCCGAGGTTGAAATTTGAACCCTCACCCTAACCCTCTCCCAGTCCTGGGAGAGGGGACAATCGGCCGTACGGCCGATCAATCCGGCTTTTAGCCGTAACCTGAAGCCACCGGCTTTAGCCGGTGGAGTATTCACAGATCATAACCTGGCTTATATCGGCGCATGATTATTTGCATTTCATGTTGCATAATTAACCTACTTATTAGTAGGTGGGATTGAGATCGGGTTCGTAGAGATGGGCTTTGTTAACACCCGACTTGAGGTTGTCCGGTACGATGACCGCACTCACACCACCGAAGAACGAAAAGGCCCGCACATGTGAACCGACCCAGTCTGACAGCTGTTGCGACCAGGTGGCCTCGGCATAAGTGTAGTTGGATGCACCCAGTACAGCGACAAAGATCTGTGTCTGTTTGATTTCGCCGGTCGTGCGCTCAACAATGCCAATTGTCTGCCCGGCATAGTCAACAAACAGCTTCTCTCCAGCCTGATGCTGTTGACGCATGCTTAGGTCGAGTTTACCTCGCCACAGGCGATAGTGTTCGCAAAACCAGCTGTACTGAAAACCGTCAGGATGTACCAGCTTGTATTCCTGCCAGAGCAGGAACATGGTCACACCGGGACGGCGAAGTTCGGTGTGTACTTGAAAAGTGAAAGAGGTTAGCAAATAGTTGAAAAAACAATGCGTTGAGAGGGGTTCTGGAGCAACATGAACACCGATTCCGGGAAAAATCGGCTAAGTGTTCACGTTGAACCAGAATGGGTGTTCATGATGGGCCGGAATATGGACAATGGCGCATGGCCGGTATCCATGCCAGGTTTTTACATCAAGACAGTTATCATAACAGGTAGCAATGGCTTGCTGGTTAAGATCAACAAAAGCGGTGTGCGATAAATTTTTACGTGCTTGAGTAATAGCTGATTTTGTGACGACCTGAGCGGGCGG
>DRLG01000126.1 GCA_011053135.1 Chromatiales bacterium | reverse complement strand
TTGGGACCCAGCAGCCCCACAATCTCGCCGCTGTTGATCTCGAGCGAGACATCCTTGACCACCGCACGGGACTTGTAGCTTTTAGCCAGATTTGATGCGATTAGTGCGTGCATCAGCGTTGATGATCCCGCTGCTTTTTCACCTTAATTGGCCTTCTCTTTTTCACGCGGCTGAATTACCACCTGCACCCGCTCGCCACCATTGGCAGCTTTGCGTGCATTAACGATATCGTTATTCGCATCATATTCGATATAACTCCCTGAAAACTCATCTTCACCGCGCTTCACATGTGCATTGCCTTTTAGCAGGATTTGACCCTGCGCTGCGCGGTAATCGATCAGACGCGCCTTCGCCTGCAATTCACCTTTATCATCATCGAGTAGCTGTCGGTAGTTGACCCGCTCACCTTCGGCTTCGAAGCGGTCAAATTCACCATTGACGCTGTAGATCGTCACCTTGTCGGCCGTCATCCTGACCGTCCCCTGAACGTAACTGACGCGCCCCTGATAGATGCTAACCCCTTTACTATCATCGACCGTCATGCTGTCGGCCTCGATATGGATCGGCTGTTCACGATCCGCACTCAACGCCAGCGCAGCGCCCGGCAGTAAAATGGCCAGTAGTAAAAAGAGGTGGCTAACGGCTCTGTGGTACATAAGTTCCCCGTACATTTGATAACAGCGCGACCCGGCGTTGATTTAGATCGGCTCGCATGCCGATGGCGGTCGTTACACCGCGATCATCTTTGATCGTCACTTTAGCCGATGTCTCTGCAAATTTGTCGCGCGGGCGCACTGTTAGATCCGACGTAATCACCTGCAGTGCCTGCGCATGTGTCGGATTGACCCGCAGAATAATCACCTCACCCTCCAATAACACTGACTCACCACCATGGGAAACCAGCCCCGACTCCGCACGAATATCCCAGAACTCTTCATCATTACGAAACAGCACCAGATGCGGCTTCTCCAGTGTCGCACTATCATCAATGGAGTAGTGCAGCATATTATCGGCATAGAGCTTATAGGCCGGTTTTCCATCCTGGTTCAACGACGTTAGCTCAAACGTCTCCATATAGTAATCCGGTTCACGCTGCGTCTGATCAGACGCCTGCTGCTGCAGCTCAGGGGCGGGGCCGCGCTGCAGCCACCAGCTCAATGCAGCAACTGCCACCAAAAGCAGCGCAATCCCCCCCTTACCCACCAGGCGTCTCGCGAATATACCGCTGCGAATTCAGCATGGCCGCTGATTATGCGATTTAACTGTTCACCACTGGAAAACCGAGCGCGGCAAGCTTCGAAACCAGCAGCTCACGATCAAGCGCATCGCCCTGAACCTTCACCTCGCCACTGCCAACATCGACCGAGACCTGGTTCACCCCCTGCTCTCCCTCCAGACCACCTTTAATATTGTCAGCACAGCCGCCACACTTGACGTTGCTCACCGTGAAAATCATCTCCTGCATCTTCTTCTCCTGCGCACGGCGTACATTTATAGCGCCGCCTGATAAAGCCAGTACATGTAGCCACAATAGGCTGCCAACAGCAACCCGCCTTCGACACGATTAATCTTACCCTCTCGCCCACGAAAACCGTAGGCCATCAGCAGCAGCGCAATGGTCAGAGCGATCATCACTGGATAGTCACGTGATAGCACACCTTCAGGCACCACCGATGGGTAGATCAGCCCCGGTAACGCCATCACCCCTAATATATTAAACATATTGGAACCGATGATGTTCCCTATTGCCAGTTCATGTTCGTTCTTTAGCGCACTCATTACCGACGCCGCCAGCTCAGGCAGGCTGGTACCGATGGCGATAATCGTTAACCCGATAATGAGATCACTCACGCCAAAGGCCCGGGCGATGTTGACCGCACCCCACACCAGAATATGTGAGCTGGCAAAGAGCACCACCATCCCAATCAGCAGCCAGAAGATCGCTCGCGGGGTCGGTATCCCTTCCGGAATTTCAGCATCAAACTCACTTGACATCAGATCTCCACTATCGCGCTCACGCAGCCCCAGTCGAACGACCCAGAAGATCATCAGAAACATGCCCAGCAGAAGAAACAGACCATCACCCTGGCCAAGCTCGCCATCAACTATCAATAACAGTGCCAGCACCATCACCAGCAGCAGGATGGGGAGCTCTCGCCTGATAATGCCGGAATGCACTGTCAAAGGCACAACCAGCGCCGTCACACCCAGCACCAATGCGATATTGGTGATATTGGAACCCAGCGCGTTTCCGATCGAGATACCCGGGCTACCCTGATAAGCGGCCATGCCCGACACCAGCATTTCAGGTGCCGAGGTGCCGAAACCGACAATGGTCAAACCCACAATTAATGGTGACACCCCAAAGTTTCGTGCCGTGGCCGAAGCCCCCAGCACAAAGCGGTCCGCCCCCCATACCAACAAGATAAACCCGGCAACAACAGCAACAGATGAAAGCAGCATACAATTAATGATTCTATAATTAAGTCAATTCAAAAAGGCAGCAAACACCACCACTCAAGCGCCACTCGCCACTGCATAATGCAGCGCGATACCAATAAAGATTACTGCGCCAAAAACATTATTATTCAGGAAGGCGCGAAAACAGAGCAGAACATCCCTGTCACGCAGCAGGTACTGCTGATAACCGGCAAACAGCGCGGCCACGAGCAGGCCGCCATAATAATAGGCCCCCATTCCTAGATGCTGCCCCACAATGAGGAGCACCAGAAAAAAGAGCGCCTGTATTATACCAATAATTAGCCGGTCACCGTCACCAAACAGAATGGCGGTGGATTTTACCCCGATGCGCAGATCATCACGCCGATCGACCATCGCATACATCGTGTCATAAGCGGTCGCCCACAACACCGTCGCGATAAACAGCAGCCACGCCTCCTTCGGCACGGCACCGGTCTGCGCCGCGAAGACCATCGGCACTGCCCAGCCAAAAGCCGCCCCAAGGTAGACCTGAGGCAGATAGGTGTAGCGTTTCATAAAGGGGTAGGTGGCGGCCAGAAAGGCGGCGACAAACGACATCATGATCGTCAGTTTGTTCATCGTCAGCACCAGCGCAAAGGCTACCAGACAGAGCACGACAAACAGTATCAGCGCCGCTTTAGGGGTGATCTTACCCGATGTGATGGGGCGATCTCGGGTGCGGCGCACTTTTGAGTCGATCTTCCGGTCGGCGTAGTCATTGATTACGCAGCCTGCGGCGCGCATCAACACCACCCCGGCAACAAAGACGATCAGCACATCACTATCCGGCACCCCTTCGGCTGCGATCCACAGCGCCCAGAGCGTTGGCCACAGCAGCAAAAAGGTGCCGACCGGCTTATCGAAACGCATCAGAATCAGATATTGTCTGAGATTCGCCATCAACAGCCTAACCCGACTAAGTTTCTACTAACCAGCACCGCGCATCTCTCCAACACCTGTTTTAGAACCTGTTAACACTCAATTTATCGCGCCGGAATAGCGGGCAAAAAAAACTCACTCACCAGCAGCGGCTTCTGCTCCAGGCGAAATACCGAGCGCCGCCCCCACACCACCTGCTGCTTAACGCCCGCCCCAGCCGTCGCATCATCATAAATCATCTCATTGGGATGCACGCAGGCGATCTCCATCGGCTCGCGCACCACCCCATCTCTGGCAAACAGAAAGGCGCCCAGCGGACGGCTGCCGAGCTTCGACAACTGTCGCCCCGAGCCACTCATGGTACTTGCCGGAATCACGCTACGCGCATAGACCCACGGCTGCCCCTTACAGATCAGCTGCACCTGACGCACCATCGCATATTCGTGATGCCCCATCGCCAGCGCCAGACGCTCATTCAGCAGCGGCCGCTGCCACCGCTGCGACAGCAGCCGCACCCGGAAGTCACCGCCACTCACCTGCTGCAGGCGTAACGTCAGCGAGGCGCTGTCATAGAGCCAGGTTCGCAGTTGCCGCGGCAGCGTGGCGCGCAATACATTACCCGCAGGGCGCCACACCGGCTCCCGCCAAACCCCATGCCGCTTAACTTCCAATTTTCATCTATCCCGCTGTTAAATTAAATCAAATTAATCGCGCATCATACTTCGCCATAACGCGCGGCGTCGCCCAACCAGCGGCGAATAATCGGGGCCACTCGCTGTGGATAGCGCTGCATCAGCAGTCGCGCGGTGCGGTTCACATCGGGGAGCATCGCCTGATCACGCGCGATATCGGCAATACGAAACTGCAACTCACCGGTTTGACGGGTGCCGAGAATCTCACCCGGACCGCGCAACGCCAGATCGCGGCGGGCGATCTCAAAGCCGTCGTTCGTCTCCCGCATCGCCGCCAGGCGCGCCTTGCCCTGTGCCGACAGGGGGGCATGATACAGCAAAACGCAGTGACTTTTTTCACTGCCGCGCCCCACCCGGCCACGCAACTGGTGCAGCTGCGCCAGCCCCAGTCGTTCAGCATTTTCGATCACCATCAGGCTCGCACTGGGGACATCGACGCCCACTTCAATCACTGTGGTCGCCACCAGCAGGTCGATCTCACCCGCTTTAAAGGCGGCCATCACCGCCGCTTTCTCCTGCGTCTTGAGTCGGCCATGCACCAGCGCGACGCGCAGATCTGGCAGCGCTTCGGCCAGCTGTGCGACGCTCTCTTCCGCCGCCTGGCACTGCAATCTCTCTGACTCCTCTATCAGAGTGCAGACCCAGTAGGCCTGGCATCCGCTGCGGCACGCCTGATGGACACGCTGCACCACCTCATCGCGCCGTCCATCCTGTAGCACCACCGTCTCGACCGGTTTGCGTCCCGGCGGCAGTTCATCGATCACAGAGAGATCAAGATCGGCGTAGGCGGTCATCGCCAGGGTGCGCGGGATCGGTGTAGCGGTCATGATCAACTGGTGCGGGAAACAGTGCTGCTGCCGCCCCTTTTCACGCAGCGCCAGCCGCTGGTGGACACCAAAACGGTGCTGCTCATCGACCACCACAAAACCGAGTCGATCAAACACCACCTCTTCCTGAAACAGCGCATGTGTCCCGACCACCAGCTGCGCCTCGCCGCTGCGAATCTGTGCCAGCGCCGCACTGCGCACCTTTCCCTTCGACCTGCCCGAGAGCCACGCCATCTCGATACTGAGCGGCAGCAGCCACTGTGCAAAGTTCTGCCGATGCTGTTCGGCCAGCAACTCGGTTGGCGCCATCACCACCGCCTGATACC
>DRLG01000125.1 GCA_011053135.1 Chromatiales bacterium | reverse complement strand
TTCGGCAACAGGCTTAACCGTTAGACCTGAATTCGCTGCTTTAGCCGCAGATGAAGAGCCATCACGCAGGCCGACAACCACATTGACGCCAGAATCTTTCAGGTTGTTTGCGTGGGCGTGCCCCTGTGAGCCGTAGCCCAGAATCGCAACTGTTTTTCCCTTGATGATCGACAGGTCTGCATCTTTATCATAATAGACGTTCATTTATTTCTTTTCCTCTTTCAAAATTTTACTAACATTCAGAGGCCGTTGCTCGACTGTTCTTTTGCCCTCTGGCAGCGTTAAAAGCGTACTCAATCGGTCATTTATAGCGATAAACTCCCTCATTCTGTGCGCTTTTGCCTTGCCAGAGAATAAAATTCCTGCTCGTGCAAAGGTCTCATTCAAATTGATTCATTCCACGCGCAATGCCAGCAAAAAAACAGGGCGGTTGCGACTTAAACTCTTCAGCGGGCGTTGTTATCACTATCCCTAGGGGTGCAGGCTCTTCTCGCCGCGAGCGATCCCGCTCACTCCGGAACGCACGGTCTCAATAATCTCATCAGCGTTGATCGCCGCGAGAAACTCAACAATCCTGTCACCAGAATCTGTCAATTCTATCGTATATGTCGTCTCGGTAACATCGATAATGCGCCCATTGAAGATATCCGCGAGCCGTTTGTACTCTTCACGCGCCTCACCGATCGCTCTGACCTTGATCAACGCCATTTCACGCTCGATATGCTCATCTTCACTCAGATCGACCAGTTTAACCACATCAATCAGCTTATTGAGCTGTTTAGTGATCTGCTCGATGATCTCTTCTGAACCGCGCGTGACGATCGTCATGCGCGAAAGGGAGGCATCTTCTGTCGGTGCAACGGTTAGCGACTCGATGTTATAGCCACGCGCAGAAAAAAGTCCGGCCACACGCGAAAGCGCACCGGCCTCATTTTCCATCAAAATTGAAATTACATGTCTCATCAAGCTACATCCGCTATCTATACAAGAATCATTTCGTTGAGACCGGCACCGGCAGGAATCATCGGGTAGACGTTTTCTTCCTGGTCGGTGACAAAGTCCATAAAGACCAGGCGATTTTTCAGCTTCATCGCCTCCTCCATCGCGCCATCAACATCGGCTGGATTATCGATCCGCATGCCGACATGGCCATAGCTCTCGGCCAGCTTGACAAAATCGGGCAGCGCCTCCATATAGGACATCGCATAGCGGCCATCGTAGAAAAATTCCTGCCACTGACGCACCATCCCCAGATAACGGTTATTCAATGCGATGATTTTAATCGGCAAGCCGTACTGCAGGCAGGTTGAGAGCTCCTGAATACACATCTGGATGCTGCCTTCGCCCGTCACACAGGCAACGGTTGCGTCAGGGTGAGCCAGCTGTGCCCCCATCGCAGCGGGCAGTCCAAAGCCCATCGTGCCGAGGCCGCCGGAGTTAATCCAGCGATAAGGTTTATCAAATTTGTAATACTGTGCCGCCCACATCTGGTGCTGGCCGACATCAGAACAGACATAGGCGTCACCATGGGTCGCACGATAGAGTGATTCAACCACCTGCTGGGGTTTCACTTTACCACTCTCTTCGTCGTATTTAAGGCAATCTGCACTACGCCACTCTGCAATCTGATCCCACCATTCACCGATCGCATCTTCATCCGGCTTTTTATTGCCGCCTTTAATCAGGGCGATCATCTCCTGCAGAACATCTGGAACCGAGCCGACAATCGGCACATCAACCTTGACGTTTTTAGAGATTGACGAGGGGTCAATATCAACATGTATGATTTTGGCATGTGGGCAGAACTTCTCAATATTACCGGTCACACGATCATCAAAACGGGCGCCGATAGCGATCAGCACATCGCAGTGGTGCATCGTCATATTGGCTTCATAGGTGCCGTGCATGCCGAGCATGCCGAGGAACTGCCTGTCACTCGCCGGGTAGGCACCCAGCCCCATTAGCGTGTTGGTGACGGGGTAGTTGAGCTGCTGCGCCAACGCAGTGAGCTCTGCGGCACCACGCCCCAGCACCACCCCGCCGCCAGTATAGAAGATTGGGCGCCTGGCAGAGAGCATCATCGCCACTGCGCGCTTGATCTGCCCGATGTGGCCTTTAACCACCGGGTTATATGAGCGCATTGAGACCGTTTTCGGGTAGTTGAACTCAGCCTTATTAGCTGTCACATCTTTTGGAATATCGATCACAACCGGGCCGGGGCGACCAGTGGTGGCGATGTAAAACGCCTTTTTGATCGTCTCTGCCAGATCGGCAACATCTTTCACCAGAAAATTATGTTTGACGCAGGGGCGAGTGATGCCGATCGAGTCGACTTCCTGAAAGGCGTCATTTCCGATCATACTCGTGAACACCTGACCCGTAATCACCACCATCGGAATGGAATCCATGTAAGCCGTCGCGATACCGGTAACGGCATTGGTCGCGCCCGGTCCGGAGGTCACAAGCGCAACACCCGCTTTACCGGTCGAGCGCGCATAGCCATCGGCCGCATGGGTCGCAGCCTGCTCGTGTCTGACCAGAATATGTTTTACATCCTCCTGCTGATACAGCGCATCATAGATATGCAGCACTGCACCACCGGGGTAGCCAAACAGATGCGTGACTCCCTCTTCTTTCAGAGAACGGACAAGTATCTCCGCACCGGTTAATTCCACAGTTAACATCCTCTTTAGCGAGATCGCTACACGGTTTATATTTCCCGCCCCAGCTACGTTAAAAACACTCTCAAAGCTCCCATTTGCATTAACAAATCTCGACTTCTCGCGCATTCCTGCCTTACTGGAACGAAGGCTATTTCTCGTGTATAGCTCTCTTAACAAGTAAAAACACCCGCGGAAACGGGTGATTTGAACCATTTATGGAACCTCTGATTAATTGTCATGACGAGACGTGAAGCGACGAAGTGGTCGCTTAACCCAACGGTTCATCTCACGTCGAGATTGCTGCCCTGAAGGAGACGGAGTTCCACTCCGCCACGCTTTGCTCGCAATGACAAATCAGGCAATTAAGTCAGAGGTTCCTAATATCATCATATACGGGATCGAATTTTAATGAGATTCTGAGGAAAAAGATAGAGAAGAAAGCGAAAAACTTCTGGAAATACAAGCCATTTCCACGATCTAATACGGTTTTTCAGAGACCTTTACAATACAGATCCTCGAAATACCCAAACCACAAAAGGAGAACGGTTTCGATGCCATTACTGAAAGTGCAGACCAATATCACACTGGAACCCGGCTTGCAGCAGACCCTGCTTAAGCAACTCTCTGAGACAGTTGCCAGCGAACTTGGCAAACCAGAGAGCTATGTCATGGTTCTCTTTGAGGAGCGCACCCCAATGCTGTTTGCCGGTAGCGACGCCGCAGCCGCCTATCTGGAATTAAAGAGCCTCGGACTCCCGCAGGAGACGACGCCCGCACTTTCTGCAGCGCTGTGTAACACAGTGACCCACCATCTCGCCATCCCCGGCGACCGGATCTATATCGAATTTTTCAGTCCGCCGCGCCATCTCTGGGGCTGGAACAGCAGCACTTTCTAACAGGCTTTCAACAGTGCCGAGAGCGCTTCAGCTACTCATCAATAAGATGGCGCTTCAGAAATGCCTCCGTCGCAAACCACGCTTGATTACTGGCCGCCTGCTGATAGGTAGTATTTCTGGGATTCGCAAAACCAGCATCAGCATTGACACTGACCACCTCCAGATTTTTGCGCAAGCGCAACATCAGACGCTGAAAATCATCGACCCGCTCAAAGTTCAGCACGCGGTCTCGCCGAGCAAACACCCCCAGAATCGGGACATCGATCCCTGCAAGTAGCTGTTGATCCTCCGGTGGGAGTGCGTAAAAGGTAATCAGCGCATCGAAATCAGCCTCGCCTCGTGACGCAATCTTATATAAATGTTCGGCACCGTAACCCCACCCCATCGCTGCGATCTTGCGCTGGTATTTACTGAGATAGTCCAGCGCCCCTTCGATATCAGCCTGCACCCACTCTGGTGCAGTTTGTGCCATCACCATTTTTGCCATTGATTCGCTGTGTACTGGACGGCCATCGAAAAGATCCGCCACGACCACTCGGAACCCCTGTTGCGCAAAGCGATCCGCCCATTTTCTGCTCTCTTCTGTCAACCCCCAGCGATCATGTGCCAGCAGGATACCGATCTCCGCATTTTCTGGCCCTACAATATAGGCGTCAAAATCGGTCCCATAGGCCGTCTTCAAACGGGTCATCTCGGCGCTGCTACCAGCAACCCAGAGAAAACACATCGCGATTAGCCAGCACTTGCGCCACATACTCGATCCCCTTTTTACACCGTTAAAATTGGATAAAAGCATACCTGAGAAGCGCTCTGCACGCTATCGGCTCCACTCACATCGCTCGTAGCGCCTGCAACGGCGGTGCGTTGAGCGCTTGCCGGGTTCCCACTACTCCAGCCACCCCGATACCGACACCACCACCAACAACACCGATAATCCAGACCCAGCCATTAAAATGGTATTCAAGCTGAAAGAGCTGCTCAGCTAGCAGATAACCCAGCAGGCTCGCAGCGATGGCCGCAACCATCCCGGCCAGTGCGCCCAGTGTGACAAACTCTGCAACCGTCCCGTTTATCAGACGCCTTTTTCTCGCCCCCAGTATGCGAAGAATCACGCTCTCACGGATACGTTCGTCAAGCGTGGCGTAGATCGCAGCATACATCACCAGCAGGCCGGCAATCAGTGTGAACAGAAAAACGTATTCGACGGCCAGTGTCACCCGTTCGATAATGGTGCGAACCTGGCCCATCACTGCTGCAATATCGATTACAGTAATGCTGGGGAACTGGTGCACCATCCTGTCAAGCAAGCGATATTGTTCAGGTGGCAGGTAAAAGCCGGTCATGTAACTGGTCGGAAATGACTCCAGCACTCCCGGTGAGGCGATAACGTAAAAATTGGCGCGGAACGAATCCCACTCAACCGAACGAATGTTGCTCACACGCGCAACCACGGGCTGCTCTGCAATCAGAAAAGTGAGCGTATCGTTAACGGCGATACCCAGTGTTCTGGCTAGCCCCTCTTCAACAGAGAACTCTGCTTCTGTGCTGTTTTGAGACCACCACTGGCCACTGATTAGTCGGTTATCGGCCTGCATCTGTGCGGCCCATGAGAGGTTGAACTGTCGCGCCAGCAGCCGTTGGGCGCGTGGCGCTTCATAAGAGGATGGCTGCACTTCGCTACCGTTGATCTCGATTAACCGTCCACGAATCATCGGAAAAAGCGCGGGTGCTGCCATCCCCTGTTCAATAAAGAATTGCGTTAATGGCTCAACCTGGTCGGGCTGAATATTGATCAGGAAACGGTTTGGTGCATCTTCTGGCAGACTATCACCCCACTCCTGCAGCAGGTCATCCCGGATCACCGAAAACAGCAGTAGCACCATTATACCCAGACCGAACGCGATCATCTGTGCAACGCTACTCAGCGGGCGGCGCATTAAATTGGTGACACCAAAACGCCATTCAGCAAAGAGATGTGATCGCAATGCACCCAGTATTTTAAGTAATAAAAAAGCGACTCCGGCCAGTAACAGCACTGCGACCAACAGACCAGCGAGCAGGTAAACCCCCAGTTTCACATCACCAGCCTGCCACACTATTAACGCCGACAGCACTAATCCCCCCAACCCATAGGTTGAAAGGCTGCGCGTCGGCAGCGCCCCCAGCTCTCGCCGCAAAACACGCAGTGACGGTACGTTTTTGAGATGTAGCAGCGGTGGTAGTGCAAAGCCAAACTGCGTCACCAATCCCACCAATAGACCTGACAGTATCGGCAACATAGAGGGTGCCGGCAACGCAAAACCGGCCAGCGACCCAACGATATTAACCAGCACAAACTGCGCCCCAAACCCCAGCAGACAACCAACCGCCCCGGCGATCAAACCGAGCCATAACATCTGCAGCATAAATATCGACAATATCTGCCGCTGCGACCCACCCACACAACGCATCACCGCACAGCTGTCGAGGTGACGGCGTATAAAACGCTGCGACGATGTGGCAACGGCAACACCGGCCAGCAGGACGCTAACCATGGCGGCGAGCCCGAGGAAACGACGCGCCCGATCCAGTGCGCTCCGCACCTCAGGGCGCGCCTCTTCGATCCCCTCCAGCCGCTCGCCCAATTGCAGTCGAGGTTCGACCGCGGCCCGCAGACGGGCCACAGCCTGAGCGTCGCCGGCAAACAGCAGGCGGTGCTTGACTCGACTCACCGGTGTGATCAATTCAGTGCGCTCAAGGTCTGCCATATTGAGCATCACGCGCGGCGCAATGCTAAACAGCTGTCCGCTGGCGCGCGCAGGTTCGCTCATCAAAATCGCCGCGACTGTAAACTCCGCTTCACCCAGCGTCACCCTCTCACCGAGCTCAATTCCTAGCTGATCCAGCAGCGGCTGATCAACCCAGACAGTTGTGACAGCAGGGATCGTCGTCGCACTTTGGCCCGCTGAAAATCGCTGCGTTGCAATACGTAGCTCGCCGCGCAGCGGATAAGGTGATTCAACCGCCTTAACCGCTACCAGCTGACTCCGCTCATCCGTCATCGCCATGGTTGGAAACTCAACGGATGCCGAACTCTTTAGCCCGAGCGTGGTCGCCACTGCTCGCATCTCCTCCGATAACTGCTGGTCAGAGATCACCACCAGATCACCGCCCAGCAATGTATTCGCCTGATTCTCCAGCGCGAGCCTCACCCGATCTGTAAAAAAACCGACGGAGGTAACGCTGGCCACCGCTATCACCAGCGCAAGGCTCAGAACATATAGCTCACCTGCACGCCAGTCTCGCCGTAGCATACGCCACGACATGCGAATTGCTGCTGCAATATTCTGCCTCACATCGAGGTCGCCAGTGGTTCATCAACAAGCGCTCCTGCGTCGATCCGGAGCGATCGGTTGCAGCGCTGAGCCAGCGCATCATCATGCGTCACCAGCACAATGGTTGCCCCCTGCTCTCGGTTCATCTCAAACAGCAGTTCAATCACTCGCTCGCCTGTTGCCCTGTCAAGGTTGCCGGTCGGCTCATCGGCAAACAGGATTTTGGGCTGCACAACAAAGGCTCGCGCAATGGCGACACGCTGCTGCTCACCGCCTGAAAGCTGCTTGGGATAGTGATGCAGACGCTCTGCAAGTCCGACGCGCTGTAACATCTCACGCGCCTGCGCCTCGATGCCAGCAGCGACCCCCAGCTCCAGCGGCAGCATCACATTCTCGAGTGCAGTCAGGTTTGGCAGCAGCTGGAATGACTGAAAAACAAAGCCAACCGTAGACTGGCGCAGTGCGGCACGGCCATCTTCATCGAGCGAAAAAAGCGCCTGGTTATCGAGCCACACCTTCCCTTCACTGGGCAGATCCAGCCCGGCAAGAATCCCCAGCAGGGTCGATTTTCCCGACCCCGAGGCGCCGACAATTGCGACCGGTTCGCCTCGACCGATCTCAAAATTGAGATCACGCAGCAGCACCAACTCTCCTTCCGGGCTTATCACACGCTTATTCAACCCTTGCACACGCACAATCGGGCGTGAGATATTTTCCACCATGCTAAAACCACTCCTGATTCTTGTTGCCCTCATCCTACCGACAACTGTCACCGCACAACAGACGATTGTGGTGGTTGGTGACAGTTTAAGCGCAGCTTATGGTATGGCACAAAAAGAAGGGTGGGTAAACCTGCTGGCAGAGCGGCTAAAGGCAGAACAGCGCCCTTATCGCGTGATCAACACCAGTATTAGTGGCGAAACCAGCCACGGTGCCCTTGCTCGCTTCAGGGGGATTATTCGTGAACATCGCCCAGAGATCGTGATCATTGCCATCGGTGCCAATGACGGGCTACGTGGGCTGTCGCTCGATGCGATGAAAAAGAACATTGCAGCAATGATCGAAGCGGCTCAAGCGTCACAGGCAGAAGTTTTACTGGCCGGTATGCAGCTCCCACCCAACTACGGACGGCGCTTTTCACAACGTTTTGCCGCCAGCTTTCAGCAGTTAGCCGATGAATACAACATCGCACTATTACCTTTTTTATTGAAGGGAATGGAAAAGGATTTAAGCCTCTTTCAGCCAGATAGACTCCACCCACTGAGTAGCGCTCAGCCGATTATTCTCAACAATATCTGGCGCATACTGCTCCCGTTGCTTGAGGAGAGTCAATAAAGGGGCTGCTATTGATGGGACTCATCGAGCAGACCGTAACGAAGCGCTACATGAGTCAACTCGGCATCACTGTGAATGCGCAGTTTTTCAAATAATCGGTAGCGATAAGTGCTGATCGTCTTGGGGCTTAAACAGAGCTCATCAGAAATTGCCTGCGTTTTTTTCCCCTGGGCAACCATCAACATCACCTGCAGTTCCCGATTTGAGAGCGCGTCAAGCGGCGATGTTGAACCCGCACCGGGTAAAAACGTTAATGCGAGGTGCTGAGCAATGTCGGCCCCCACATAGCGCTGCCCTTTGTGCACAGACTTGATCGCATTGATGATCTCTTCGGGGCTACATCCTTTGGTCAAATAACCAGCCGCGCCACTTTGTAACAGACGGGAGGGGAAGGGTTCATCGGCACACACAGAAAGTACTACGATTTTAAGCGAAGGGTAGGATTTTAGCAGCTTGCGAGTGGCTTCAAAGCCACCGATGCCAGGCATCTGTACATCCATTAAAACAACATCAGGCTTTCGCTGGCGGACAAAGCGAATCGCTTCTTCACCACTATCGACATCCCCAATCACCTTGATCCCAGGTGCATCATCAAGAATACGCATGATGCCCGCTCTCACAAGCTTATGGTCGTCGACCAGCAAGATATTTACCATCCAATCCCCCATTCCATATATTGCATGTACTCAATTAGCTACTTGGATCGGCAGAATCTTCTGTCTCAATTTATGATGGCGGAGAGGCAGGGATTCGAACCCTGGGAGGGCTACAAACCCTCAACGGTTTTCAAGACCGCCGCTTTCGACCACTCAGCCACCTCTCCTGATCCAGCTGATATGACCCCCAACAATCCAGGTAGGGGGACTATATCGACTAACTGTACACTGGGGCACCCGGACAATTTTACAGTGTTTTCATAAAAATTGCCCAAATAACAAGTCCTTGTAAACAGCGCGGGAGAATATACCCGCTTCTCACTAAAGATGCAACTCCCGCTTGATTTTCACTCGCATAACCCCATATAGTACCCACACCACCACTATTTGGAGTTTTAAGAAAACAATGAATCCGCATCGACAAGATCAAATCAAAGTAGCTGTTGCTACGGGTATTGAAACCTCGTTCGAAACCACTAAGCTGATCCGTAACACCTACACCCTGCTTGCAATCACACTGCTTTTTAGTGCCGTGATGGCGGGTGTCTCTATTGCAATTCAGCCACCAAGTTTTACAGGCATCGTCTGTTTACTCGGCGCCCTTGCTCTCATCTGGCTTGTACTGCCAAAAACAGCTAACTCCACTGCCGGACTAGGTGTTGTTTTCGCGATTACCGGACTCATGGGATTTGGCCTT
>DRLG01000124.1 GCA_011053135.1 Chromatiales bacterium | reverse complement strand
CGAGCCACGCACAGCTGTTCAGCGCATCCTGATAGCCTTGCTCACCTGTACCGGCGTTGGCGTTACCTGAGTTGATCAGCAGCAGACGTGGTGTAGTGGTGGCAAGGTGTTCGCGCGCAACGGTGACCGGCGCGGCGCAAAAGGCGTTGCGGGTGAAAATGGCGGCACACTGGGCCCCTTTAACCAGCTCAAAGGCGACAAGATCGGTACGGTCAGGGTATTTGATGCCGGCAGCGGCGGTCGCAATACGCACACCAGCGACGGGGTGCAGTTCAGGTAATTCCAGGGGGAGGTTAACGGCCATCGCGGAATTATAATCGACAGCCCCTCTCCATTACCAGCGATGGGGGCTGATCAATGTAAAGCAGTGGGCGTCAGGTGATCAGCTCACCTTGCCGTGGCACTGTTTATACTTTTTACCAGAACCACAGGGGCAGGGCTCATTGCGCCCAATCTTGCGCCCTTCACGCACAAATGGCTCATCCGGCTCGTTGCGCTCCGCCTGCGCCAGGCGTTGATCTTCGGCACCGGCGGCCATCGCTTCCGCTTCTGCGTGCTGAAACTGCATCGGCGGCATCTGGCTGCGACGCTGCGCCTCAATCGCCTCGACATCCTCTTCTGCTCGGATCTGCACCCGCGATAGAATTCTGATCACCTCTAGTTTGATGCGGTCCAGCAGCTGGGTAAACATCTCAAACGACTCGCGCTTAAACTCCTGCTTTGGATTCTTCTGTGCATAACCACGCAATCCGATACTCTGGCGCAGATAATCCATCGCTGCCAGGTGCTCTTTCCATAAACCGTCAAGCACCTGCAGCATCGCCGCTTTCTCAAAATGGCGAATCACCTCAGTCCCCACCTGAGTCTCCTTCTCGGCGTAGGCCTGCTCAATCTCCTCAAGCACACGCTTACGCAGTGTCTCTTCATGCAGCGTATCGTCCTGCTCTAACCACTCTGCGATCGGCATGCGTTGTGAAAACTCATTTTCCAGTGCCTCTTCAAGTCCCGGCACATCCCACTGCTCTTCAAGACTTTGCGGTGGAATATAAGTGTCGATCACTTCATTCACCACGTCATACCTGATCTCCCTGATGGTGTCGGAAATATCATCCGCCTCCATCAATTCGTTGCGCTGCTCATAGATCACCTTACGCTGATCATTGGCTACATCATCAAATTCGAGGACCTGCTTACGAATATCAAAGTTATGCCCTTCGACCTTACGCTGTGCATTTTCAATCGCTTTGCTGACCCAGGGGTGCTCTATCGCCTCGCCATCTTCCATGCCCAGTTTCTGCATCATGCTGGAGACACGGTCCGATGCAAAGATCCGCATCAGGCTATCCTCCAGCGAAAGATAGAAACGGCTTGAACCAGGATCACCCTGTCGCCCTGCACGGCCGCGCAGCTGATTATCGATACGGCGGGATTCGTGACGCTCAGCACTGATGATATAGAGGCCGCCGCTCTCCAGCACCTGATCATGGCGTTTCTGCCATTCACTTTTCACGCGATTAATCGCCACCTCATCAGTAGAGTTAAGAGCCGCCAGCTCAGCCTCAAGATTGCCACCCAGGACGATATCGGTACCGCGCCCCGCCATATTAGTGGCAATGGTCAGTGCGCCGGGACGACCCGCCTGCGCCACAATCTCCGCCTCACGCTCATGCTGCTTGGCATTCAGCACTTCGTGCTTGATACCCGCCTTCGTCAGGGCTTTTGAGAGCAGCTCAGAAGACTCAATCGAAGCGGTGCCGACCAGTACCGGTTGCTGGCGCTTATTACAATCTTTTAGATCTTCAATGATCGCATTGTATTTTTCATTAATGGTTAGATAGACCAGATCCCCGTGATCAATACGCTGCATGGGTCGATGAGTTGGAATCACCAGCACCTCAAGCCCGTAGATCTGCTGAAATTCAAACGCTTCGGTATCCGCTGTACCGGTCATACCGGAAAGTTTTTCATACACACGGAAATAGTTCTGAAAGGTGATAGAGGCCAGTGTCTGGCTCTCCGTCTGGATCGGCACCCCTTCTTTGGCTTCGACAGCCTGGTGAAGGCCGTCAGACCAGCGACGCCCCGGCATGGTGCGCCCGGTAAACTCATCGACAATCACAACTTCATTATTTTTGACGATGTAATCAACATCTTTCTGAAACAGCGCATGCGCCTTAAGTGCCGCATTGAGATGATGCATCAGACTGATGTTGGCCGTGTCATAGAGGCTCTCACCACTCTGCAGCAGCCCCGCCGCCTCAAGCATCTCTTCAATTCTCTGGTGCCCCTCTTCGGTGAAAAAGACCTGTTTCGCCTTCTCATCGACAGAGTAGTCACCCGGCCCTTCTGCCTCTTCACCCTCCGGGCCAACCTCCTGGCGTTTCAACTTAGGAATCAGTTTGTTGATCTCTTGATAACGATCAGAGCTATCTTCCGCGGGGCCGGAAATAATGAGCGGAGTACGCGCCTCATCGATCAGAATAGAGTCAACCTCATCGACAATCGCGTAGTTCAGCCCTCGCTGTACCTTATCTGCGATGCTGAAGGCCATATTGTCTCGCAGGTAATCGAAGCCGTATTCATTGTTGGTGCCATAGGTGATATCGGCGGCGTAGGCGGCCTTTTTCTCAGCATGGTCCAGCCCGGAGACTGTCACGCCGGTTGTCATACCCAGGAAACCGTAAAGCTTACCCATCCACTCTGCATCACGCCTGGCAAGATAGTCATTGACGGTGACGACATGGACCCCCTTACCGCTAAGTGCATTTAGATAAGCCGGCAGGGTCGCGACCAGGGTTTTACCTTCGCCCGTGCGCATCTCGGAGATCTTCCCCTGATGCAGCACCATGCCACCAATCAGCTGTACATCGAAATGGCGCATCCCGAGTACGCGCTTGCCCGCTTCCCGTACTGCCGCGAAGGCTTCGGGCAGCAGCTCATCAAGCGTCGTTCCATCGCGATAACGCTGACGAAACTCGTCCGTTTTCTGGCGCAACTCACCATCCGAAAGCGCCTCAAAAGACGATTCTAATGCATTTATCTTATCCACAATGACATTCAGCTTTTTTAGCTGGCGATCATTGCGGCTTCCAAATACCTTTCCGAAAACCTTATTAAGCATGAATACCCAAGGGCGACTG
>DRLG01000123.1 GCA_011053135.1 Chromatiales bacterium | reverse complement strand
TATATTTGGCTAGGCAAATATAATAGACTGCATGAAGACAGAATCGCTCGCTGCGCTGTTTAAGACCCTCTCTGAGCCGGTACGGCTGCGGATCACCTATCTGTTGCTGAAAGAGGGTGAGTTGTGTGTCTGTGATCTGGTTGAGACGTTGGCGTTGTCGCAGAGTGTGGTGTCGCGACACCTGGCTTATCTACGGAACAACGGCCTGGTCTCTACCCGGCGGGAAGGGGTGTGGGTCTATTACCGTGTTGTGGATGGCTGTTGCGGGCCGCTGTTTAAACATATTCACCAGTGTGGTGAAGAGAATGAAGAGATGCAGGCGGATCTTGCCCGGTTGAAGGTCACGAGGCAGTCCCAGCCGTGTGGTTGATGCTTGTTCCCACGCGGGAGCATGGGAACCAGAAACACTTTGTTCGTAGTGAGAGACAAGGTAATTAACCAGAGTTCAATTAAGGTAAACAGGCTGGAGAGTTCCGGTCTTTTGATGCTCGTTCCCACGCAGGAGCATGGGAACCAGAAAAGATTGAAACTTGAGTTATGTAAGGTGAATAGACTGGCGTATTTCCGGTCTTTTTTTAGTCTTAATACATCCGCTTATGCGGTTATACGGTAAGGAGTGAGTATGGCTATTCGGGTAGGAATCAACGGTTTTGGCCGAATGGGACGGCTTGGGCTACGTGCAGGCTGGGATAAATCAGCGTTTGAGATTGTGCGTATTAACGAGGCGGCTACCGATGCCGCAGGTTCGGCCCATCTGCTTAAATTTGATTCGGTGCATGGTATCTGGGATCGCGATACGGGGGCGGAAAACGGCAATGTCATCATTGGTGATAAAACAGTCTCCTACTCTGCGAACACGGCGATTGGTGATAGCGACTGGTCGGACTGCGACATTGTGATTGAAGCGACCGGCAGCCACCACAAGAAGCCTGAGTCACTAAACAGCTATTTTGACCAGGGGGTGAAAAAGGTGATCGTCGCGGCGCCCACTGAGGGGGCGCTTAATATCGTCTATGGCATTAATGATGATCGCTATGATCCTGCTACAGACCATCTGCTGACGGCGGCCTCCTGCACCACCAACTGCCTCGCGCCGGTGGTGAAGGTGATGCATGAAAAGGTGGGCATCAAACATGGCTGCATGACCACGATCCACGATATCACCAACACTCAAACTATCGTCGATAAGGGCCATAAAGATCTGCGCCGCGCCCGCGCCTGCGGTAACTCGCTTATTCCTACGTCAACGGGTTCGGCCAGGGCGATCACTAGAATTTTTCCTGAACTTGAGGGCAAGCTTAACGGCCATGCGGTGCGCGTGCCTTTGCTCAATGCCTCGCTGACTGACTTTGTATTTGAGGCGTCACGTCCAGTGACCGTTGAAGAGATCAATGGTTATTTCAAAGAAGCCGCAGAGGGTGAGTTGAAGGAGATTCTCGGTTATGAGGAGCGCCCACTGGTCTCGGTCGATTATCTCAATGATCCCCGTTCCGCTATCGTCGATGCACTCTCCACCATGGTGATCAATGAGACTCAGGTGAAAATTTACGCCTGGTATGACAACGAGTGGGGCTATGTGAATCGCATGATGGAACTCGTGGATAAGGTGGCGCGGAGCTTGTAAAGATGGATCAGGGGCTGCGTAACTACCTTATCATCACCGGCGGCTACTGGGCATTTACGCTGACCGATGGGGCGATTCGTATGCTGGTGGTGCTCTACTTCCATCAACTGGGCTACTCACCCTTTGAAGTGGCGATGCTGTTTCTCTTCTACGAGTTCTTCGGCATCGTTACCAATCTGGTGGGTGGCTGGCTGGGGGCGCGTATCGGCCTGAATCTCACCATGCATATCGGTATGGGGTTGCAGGTGGTGGCGCTGGCGATGTTGACGGTACCAGAGGCGTGGCTCAGTGTCGTTTATGTGATGGTGGCACAGGCGCTCTCCGGTATCGCCAAGGATCTGAATAAGATGTCGGCCAAGGCTGGGGTGAAAACGTTGGTTACCCAGGGTGAAGATTCACGTCTATTCAAATGGGTCGCGATGCTGACCGGATCCAAAAATGCGTTGAAGGGAGTGGGGTTTTTTCTGGGTGGCGCACTGCTTGAGTCTGTTGGGTTCCGAGATGCCCTGTTGATACTGGCGGGCGGCTTGCTGCTGGTGCTGCTCGTTACCGCTTTACTGCTGCCCAGTGGCCTGGGGAAGGCCAGAACCAGGCCAAAATTTACTCAGCTATTCTCCAATACCCCCGCCATTAACTGGCTCTCGGCAGCACGCTTTTTTCTCTTTGGTGCGCGGGATATCTGGTTCGTCGTCGGCTTGCCGGTGTTTCTCTTTTCGGTGCTGGGCTGGCGTGTGAGTGAGGTGGGGGCCTTTCTTGCGGTATGGGTGATCGGCTACGGCATCATACAGTCCTGTGCGCCGATGGTGCTGCGTGGTCGCTCTCCCAGCGCAACCACGGCAACGTGCTGGGTGTTCGTTTTGATGTTAATACCGGCGGGCATCGCCTTCGCCTTGCAGCAGGGTGTTGAGCCAAATCGTGTCATCATCACGGGGCTGATCCTATTTGCCGTGGCGTTCGCCATCAACTCGGCGATCCATTCCTATCTCATTGTTGCCTGGTCCGAGCATGAGAGGGTCTCGATGAATGTCGGTTTCTACTACATGGCTAATGCAGGAGGGCGACTGACCGGCACGGTACTATCAGGCTGGATCTATCAGACCCAGGGGCTGGTGGGGTGTTTGTGGTGGTCAGCAGGGTTTGTGCTGGCGGCAGGGTTGATATCGTTAAAGTTAAGAAGGCTCTGATCTTTGATATGTTAAATCGGGAATGCTGGGTGGGTTTGTATGGTAGGAAAATGGGTTGCTGGGTAACACCCTTACGATGTTGAAGAATTCAGCGCACTCGCCCCACTGTTGGATGTACAATACCGGCCCTCAGATTAGCAGTCTACAAAGAGGCATGAATAAATGAACAAGAACCTGTTAACCAATCTAATTGCCGCCGCGCTGTTTGGCCTGGGCTGGGAGTGGCAAAACGAACTGGTGATGATGGTGG
>DRLG01000122.1 GCA_011053135.1 Chromatiales bacterium | reverse complement strand
TGTGAATATAGTGCATCGGGCCACCGCGAAATGGTGCGAAGCCAGTACCAAAGATAACCCCGGCATCGAGCAGATCATCGCTATCAACCACCCTTTCACGTAGGCACGCCATCGCTTCATTCAGCATGCGAAACATCATACGATCAGTAAGGTCGGCAGCCATTGACGCGCCTTCTGTCTTCGCTTTTTCTGGCTTGCCTTTGCTGTAGCTATAAAAACCTTTGCCACTCTTACGCCCGAGATCACCCGCGCTGACCATCGAACGCAATTTGGCAGGCACCTCCACCTCCAGGCTCTCGGCTAATGTCTCCGCCACTGCCAGGCAGATATCAAGCCCCACCGTATCAGCGAGTTCAATGGGGCCCATCGGCATGCCGAAATCTGTCGCAGCCTTATCGATCAATTCTGGGCGCACCCCTTCACTCTCCAGCACAACAGCCTCCAGGAGGTATGGCATCAGGATTCGGTTAACCAGAAAGCCAGGGCTGCTCTTAACCGGCAGAGGCAGGCGGTCGATCTGACGTGCAAAGGCCGCAGCCTGGTTGGCTATCGACTGACTGGTCTGCTTTCCTTTAACAATCTCCACCAGCTGCATCCTGGCAACAGGGTTAAAGAAATGGAGGCCGACCAGCCGCTTCGGCTCTTCCAGCGCTTCGCTTAGCACCTCTAATGGGATGCTGGAGGTGTTGGTAGTGAGCAGTGCCGTTGGCTTCATACGCGGTTCAAGTGTGCGATAGAGATTCTGTTTCGCTTCTGCGTTTTCAAAGATCGCTTCAATGATGACATCGGCACGCTCAACACCGACCCCCTTAACATCGGGCATCAGTCGATCCATTGCAGCCTGAATCAGACGCGGCTGGCGCAGTTTCTTTTTAAACAGCGCATGTGCGCGTTTCATGGCCGGTGCGATCCGTTCCGGAGACTGGTCCTGCAGCGTCACCTGTAACCCTCGCAGTGCGCACCACGCCGCAATGTCACCACCCATCACACCAGCACCCACAACATGAACACGCTCTGCATGAAATCTGTTTTTACGCCCCAGCGCCTTCATCTCTTCCTGCAGAAAGAAGACACGAATCAGGTTCTGCGCCGTATCGCCCACCACAAGTGCGGCAACAGAGCGCGCCTCTTCGGCATACATCTTGTTGGGGTTATCAAAGTGTCTGCACCACAGATCAATCATTGCGTAAGGTGCGGGGTAATGGTCGGGGTTCGCCTTTTTGGCGACAGTACGTTTTAGATATTTCGCTAACAGCGGCCGAACCAGTGCGTGGTTTGAGAGGCGAGCCAGGCGACCAGGGCGATGGGCGGCAGGCGCCTCTGCAATCATCATCTTCGCCGCACGTAGCAACTGTCTCTCCGGCACAGCATGATCGATAAGCCCGACTTTCTTCGCCGCTCGGGCGCTCAATGTGCGGCCACTCAACATCATATCCATTGCGGTGGGTGCCCCGACCAGGCGCGGTGCCCGCACGGTACCACCAAAACCGGGATGAATGCCGAGGCGCACTTCAGGCAGGCCGAGGCGAGTCTTTGGATCTTCATCAGCGATGCGATAACGTGTTGCCAACGCCAGCTCCAGACCGCCACCTAAACAGAAGCCGCTAATCAGGCTCACTGTTGGGAATGAAAACGACTCCAGTCGATTCAGTACCGTGTGCATACCGCGCATAAACTCAGCCGCCTGCTCAGCACTCTCCATACTGGTAAAGCCCTTGATATCAGCGCCCGCGATAAAACCACTCGCCTTATCAGAAAGAATCACCAACCCTTCCGGTGGGTTCGATTCAATGTCTCGCAGCTGCGCATCAAATTCGGCAATGGTCTCAACCGATAGCACGTTGGTGCTGGTGTCAGCCATATCAAAATGTAGCCATGCAATACCGTCGGCATCACGCTCTGTTCGCCAATGTCTATTCTCTGCCATCGCCATCTATCCCTTTTCTCTTGTCACTAACATCGCGCCACCCTGGCCGCCACCAATACAGAGACTGGCCATGCCGTGCTGTGCGTCGTTACGTTCCAGTACATTCAATAAGTGCAGTACGATGCGGGCACCACTGGCACCTACCGGATGACCAAGGCTAACACCACCACCATCAACATTAAGTCGGGCGTGGTCGATTTTGCCTGGCGGCTCTTTTAACCCCAGCTCATTTTTGCAATACTCTGCATCCTGCCACGCCTCTACGCAGGCGAGCACCTGGGTGGCGAAGGCTTCGTTGATCTCCCAGTAATCGATATCGCTAACCGCCATCTTCTGCCGCTTCAGGATCGGCGCCATCGCATGTGCAGGGCCAAGCCCCATCTGTGCAGGGTCAAGCCCGGCCCATTCGCTATCGACGATGCGCCCCATCACCTTCAGGCCATATTTCTCAACGGCATATTCACTAGCCAGCAATAACATCGCCGCACCATCTGTGATCTGCGCGCTGTTACCGGCCGTCACTTTGCCAAACTTACGATCAAAGACCGGACGTAACTTGGCAAGTTTTTCAACCGAACTATCGGCGCGCACCCCGTTATCCTGCTGATAACTTTTACCGTGGCTGTCATAGACAGCCTCAATCTCATCATTAAAATAACCACCTTCCTGCGCAGCCGCCAGGCGCTTATGACTATCGACCGCAAAGGCATCCATCGCCTCTCGGCTAATGCCAAAACGGTATGCAAGGTTCTCTGCCGTCTGCCCCATCGACAGCCCAATCACAGGATCACTCAGGCCGCGCAGCAGCCCAATAATCGGTTTCAGGTGGGCTCCGCGTAGCTTGCCTAATGTCTTTATTTTTTGACCCAGCTTTTTCGCGCCAGACCATTCACCGAGCCAGCCAACCATTTTATCGTTTAACAGCACAGGTGCGTGGCTCATCGATTCGGCACCGCCGGCCAGCACCAGATCAGAGCGACCATCTTTGATGTTCTGATAGGCGCAATCGAGCGCCTGTAGACCAGAGGCGCAGTTGCGTTGCACTGTCCAGGCCGGCAGATGTTGGTCACAACCGAGGCGCAGTGCGATGATGCGGGCAATATTAACTTCGTCTGGTGTTGGCATCACACAGCCTACGATCACTTCGTCCAGTGCAGATATCTCAAAGGGCTGACGCGCCAGCAGCGGTCGTGATGCGGCAACGGCCAGGTCCGATGCGAGAAAAGGGCCCGGAGCACCGGTCACTTTTAAAAATGGAGTGCGGCTGCCATCAACAATATATACAGCACCACCCGCCTTTTTCTTCTTACGTGTCGCCATCTATAGGTCCTCTATTTTCCAGTCGTGCTATTGCCAGTAATCCTGAGGGAAGTCATCCACCTTGATCACTTCACTTCTTGCAGAAACCGCATTGCGTACCAGCACCGCCTCTTTTTCATCGATCACCCCCTGCTGAATCGCCGCCTGAAGAACCGCTTCACCCACGCCGCCAGGTAGTTCACCCCTGCGCTGCGCCTGCTGAATCTTTTTCTCTACCGGCTCTGCCAGGATCACTTTGACCAGCCCATCTTCAATACGCCCCATCGGTTCACTGGTATCGTCAGTAGTAAAGACACCCCGGGTCAGACGATCACGCGCTTCTGAGGGCTCCAGAATCAGACCGGCCACTTTATGACCAAGGCGGTCATCAGGCCCAGCATAGGGCTTACCTAGTGGGAATATAAGCATGCGCAAACAGCGCGCCACCGCGCGGTCTGGGAAGTTGGCCAGCAGCTCATGCAGTCGCTTCTGAATGATGTACAGCGACTCCTGGCAGGACCACTCCAGCAGCGGCCAATCTTCTGCGGGGCATTGCTGGTCTTCAAAACGTTTCAGTGCGGCGGAGCCGAGATAGAGGTGGCTTAATACATCAGCAAGTCGGCCCGATAACTTCTCCTTTCGTTTCAGTTCTCCGCCCAGTACCAGCATGGAGATATCAGAGACCAGCGCAAAGGCTGAACTCATCCGTGTTAGCTGGCGGTAATATTTTTTCGCACGCCTATCCCCTGGCACACGTACAAAGCGAGCGCCGGTGATGCCAAGATAGAACGCGCGTGTAATATTGCTAAGTGTAAAACCGATGTGGCCAATAAAGGCGCGATCAAAGTCAACCGCACCACGTCTGGTATCGCTATCGCCAACCGCCTGCATCTCCTTCAGAACATAAGGGTGACAACGCACCGCCCCCTGCCCAAAGGTGATCAGCGTACGGGTTAAAATGTTGGCTCCTTCAACGGTAATACTAATCGGGATCGCCTGATAGACGCGTCCGATCAGATTGCGTGGCCCCATGCAGATACCTGTTCCACCCTGCACATCCATCGCGTCGTTGATCACCGAGCGCATCCGCTCGGTGAGATTATATTTAACAATGGCTGAGGCGACCGACGGCTTCTCACCCAGATCAACCGCACTGGCGGTGATGGTTCGTGCGGCGTCCATCATATAAGTGTTGCCGGCGATTCGGGTGAGCGCCTCTTCAACCCCTTCGAACTTGCCGATCGGTGTTTTAAACTGTTTGCGAATACGCGCATAACCACCCGTTGCACGACTCGCCAGCTTACCTCCACCGGTGCTCAGCGCAGGCAGTGAAATAGAGCGTCCCGCGGCGAGGCTTTCCATCAACATCCGCCAGCCGTTACCCACGCCACTTTTATCACCGATCACCCATGAGATCGGGATAAAGACATCTTTTCCCCAGTTGGGGCCGTTCTGAAACATGATATTGAGCGGCGCATGGCGTGTGCCGATCGAGACACCCGGCGTATCCGTTGGGATCAACGCCAGCGTAATCCCTAAATCTTCTTTATCCCCCAGCAGTTGATCGGGGTCCTTTAACTTAAAGGCAAGCCCCAGCACCGTTGCCACCGGCCCGAGGGTGATGTAGCGCTTGGCCCAGTTAAGGCGAATGCCGACAATCTCTTCACCTTCGAACACCCCTTTCTCAACCACACCGATATCGGGCATGCTGCTGGCGTCGCTGCCGGCATCGGGACCAGTCAATGCGAAACAGGGCACCTCTTCACCACGTGCGAGACGCGGCAGGTAGTGATCTTTCTGCGCTTCGGTACCGTAGTGCAGCAACAGCTCAGCAGGGCCAAGTGAATTGGGCACCATTACCGTCACCGCTGCCGTGGTGCTGCGGCTGGAGATCTTCATCACCACCGCTGAATGTGCCAGCGCTGAAAATTCAAGGCCGCCATATTTCTTCGGAATGATCATGCCGAAAAAACCTTTATCTTTAATGAACTGCCAGACCTCTGGCGGAAGATCATGTAGCTCCTCGGTCACCTGCCAGTCATTGACCATACGACACAGGTCATCTACCGGGCCATCCAGAAAGGCGCGCTCTTCGGCCGTCAGGCGCGGCGCTGGAAATGAGAGCAGCCGCTGCCAGTTTGGGCGGCCACTAAAGAGCTCTCCATCCCACCAGACGGAGCCAGCCTCCAGCGCTTCACGCTCTGTCTGCGACATCGCCGGTAACGCTTTACGAAAAGCCCTGAGTATATAGTTGCTAAAGAGCCGTCTACGCAGCGGCGGCAGGTTAAGTGGTATTGCAAACAGAACAAAGGTGCCCCAGACGAGATAGAGCGATGCGGCGCTCGGCACAAAGAAGAGACTCCAGCAGATTAGAAAAACGGCCAGTAGTAGTGTTGATAGTATCAGGGGTAGACGTTGATACGCGGCAGTTCCGACTACAACAG
>DRLG01000121.1 GCA_011053135.1 Chromatiales bacterium | reverse complement strand
GAAAAGCTCGGCATGAGGCGCGCACTGGTGCCGATCCACGGCGGAGTGCTATCGGCACTCGGCATGCTCACCGCACCACGTGCGCGCCAGCTGTCACGCACACTGAGCAGACCGCTCCTCTCATTAAATGAATCACAGATAGCCGAACAGCTTGAGCGATTAAAACAGCAAGGGGTTAGCGCACTGCAACAAGAGGGGTTAACTGCAACAGAGATCACCCCACATCCATCACTCGACCTCTGTTATCAGGGGCAGTCCAGCACGCTGAATATCCCCTGGGTTATTTCCGCGAATACGATTGAGGCTACTACCAACGACTTTCACCAGGCACACCAATCACGTTACGGCCACCGGCTCGACTGCGCTATAGAACTTGTTAACGTACGCATCGGCCTGCGCGGCCCGATGCCGTCAATCACACTCTCATCCCCCACCACTCAACCCGCCTCAACCAGCAGCGCCTCGGTCTATCTTGACGATACCTTCTCAACGATTGATGTGATTGCGCGTGATTCATTAACGACTGAAATAACCATTCACAACCCGGCACTGATTACCGAAACGGTTTCAACCACTTTTATCAATAAAGGCTGGGATTGCAGGCGGGATGATGTGGGGAACCTGCTACTTGAAAAACAACGCTCTTAGCGTGCCAGGAAAACGACATATACCATGCAGAGGGAGAACCCCCTCTGCATCGCATCGCAATTGATAACAACCTCAATATCGATAACTGGGGTTTATAAAAGCCCGGCGACGAGGAGATGGCGATCGCTGACCGCCTCAACCGTTAAGCTGTTCAAACCTGCGGCATTAAGCTGCGCCTGCACCTCATCAATACGGTAGGCGGCAAAGAGCGAGCGACGAAAATCATGCTGCAACAGGTCGGGTTCGCTGGCGGCATACTGTTCGACCAGTTGCGTCACCTCGACTTCACTGGCCGGTCGCATCAGATCCATCACAAATACTGGTGTTCCCGCTGTACTATTTTGTCTGGCGCAGGCGCGAACCGTCTGCCACAGCGTCATCGGCTCTTGCAAATGGTGTAACAGGCTGTTGCTGATCACGGCATCGAACGGCTGCTGCGCCAGCGACTCATCGGGCAGATAACGGTTCCGCAGGGTGATCCTCGATGAAAGCCCGGCCGCCGCAACCGCCTTAACAGCGTGGGCCAGCATCGCATCGGCACCATCAACCCCCTCAATCTCGCAACGGGGAAAGGCGCGCGCAAAACGGATCGAGATATCGGCGGGACCGCAGCCGAGATCGACCACCCGCCCCGTCACCTCCCGTCCCGGCCAGCGCTGCTGAAACAGGGTGATCAGCTGCTGATGCGCTTCGGCAAAGTCCGCCTCGGCATAGGCGCGCGCCTGTGCCTCGTCATCCATCAGATCCGCTTCGGGGATGCGCTGCATGGTCACTAATCCGGCAGAACTGTCTCGCCATGATAGAGCGCTTCGATCGTCTCTCGACGACGAATCAGACAGGTTTTACCGCCATCGACCATCACCTCAGCGCAGCGCGGGCGTGAGTTGTAGGTCGAGCTCATCGAAAAACCGTAGGCACCGGAAGAGCGCACTGCCAGCAGATCGCCCTGCTTAAGCGAAAGCTCGCGTGCTTTACCGATGAAGTCGCCGGTTTCACACACCGGACCGACGATATCGTAGATTTTCGTCTCCGCTTCCGACTCCTGCTGCAGCGGAATAATCGCCTGCCACGCGCCATAGAGCGACGGACGTAGCAGATCATTCATCCCCGCATCGACAATCGCAAAGTTCTTATGGTCATTACTTTTCAGGTATTCGACCTGCGTCAACATCACCCCGGCGTTAGCGGCGATCGCACGCCCCGGCTCCAGAATGATGGTGAAACCTCGCCCACCCAGTTTGTCGAGCAGCGCCGCTGCATAGCACGCGGGTGATGGCGGCGCCTCATCAGCGTAGGTGACCCCCAGCCCACCACCAAGATCGAGATGGTGGATATCGATACCCTGCGATGCCAGTTTTTCGAGCAGCAGCAACAGCCGATCACATGTGGCGGTGAACGGTGCGAGATCCGTCAACTGTGAACCGATGTGGCAGTCGATGCCGATCAGGTTGATGTTCGACATCGCGGCGGCGTGCGCACAGGCTGCTGGCGCAAGGGCGATATCGATGCCGAATTTGTTCTCTTTTAATCCAGTTGAGATATAGGGGTGGGTCTGTGCATCCACATCCGGGTTGACCCGCAAGGAGACCGGCGCCTTCACGCCCATCTCTGCCGCAACGTGGTTGAGCCGCTCCAGCTCTGCCTCCGATTCAACGTTAAAACAGAGAATACCCACCTCCAGCGCGCGGCGCATCTCGGCTGCTGTTTTCGCAACGCCCGAAAAGACCACTTTGCTCGGATCACCACCCGCTGCAATCACCCGCTCCAGCTCTCCCTGCGAGACGATATCGAAACCCGAACCAAGGCGCGCAAAAAGATTCAGCACCGCGAGGTTTGAGTTGGCCTTCACCGCATAGCAGATCAGATGGTCATGACCCGCAAAGACATCATCGAAGGCGCGCCAGTGGCGCTCTAGCGTAGCGCGGGAATAGACATAACAGGGGGTGCCATATTGGGCCGCAACACTGGCAAGCTCGACCGCCTCGGCGTAGAGCCGCCCGTTGTGATAACTAAAATGATCCATCTTAAAATACGCTTATATTCAGGAGTTGAGCGGCCTTCGGCAGGTAGAGATCCCCCCTCTGTCCGCAGCCGGTTAATAATAGAACCGCCATGGAGCAGGTCACTGTTCGCAACAGGGGGCGAATTCTGGAGAGTCGAAACATGGCACTTCCCGCTAAAAATCGTCAGTATAAACGCTCTCTGGGGAATCCAGAAATCGAAGGGGAGCAGCCCCCTGGAAAATCAGCGCCCGACAGAGAAACTGGCGGGAGTTCAGGCGACCTGATCGGGCGTGCTCACCGATGCCGAGTTCTCAGTAATCGCCTTAAGCTCGGCGTTTAACTTCGCTTCGATGAATCGTTTGTAGTTCAGATAGTTGATTGTCTGCGGAGTCTCCGAGACACCCTTGCCCAACAGCGCCACAGGTATATCGATATCGGTAATATAAATGGGGTAAAGCAGGCCGCTCTTGCGCTGTTCAAGCACATGACGGGCGACCTCGCTAAAGAGCCCGTCGCCAAACTCTAACGAGGTCAGTTCAATGTCGTTACAGTAGATGGTAAACGTCGATTTATCACTGCCGACATCTTCCCCAATCACCTGTAGATTAAAATAACCAGCCGCAGTAGCATGACGCTCAATCACCTTCTGCTGCAGTCGTAAGCGCCCATCTCGCCCGCGCCCTGCCTGAAAAAACTGCACGGCTGTACCACGCTCACCTACTGTAGCTGCCGGGCCATCATTGCGCTGGATCATCTGCCGGTAGGTCACGGAATCAAAAAAGCGCCGGTACTGGTTAAGCAGTATCTCTGGATTCTGCCCTTCCGCCCGGTGGTAATAGAGCGCCCCCCGTTCATCCGCTACATAGACATCCACTGCGGTGCCATCGACCTGATAAAAGAGCTGAATCGCCCCCGCTTTATTGAGACGATAGATCATCGGTATTAATGTATTTGTTAACGCGTAGCGATCCATCACTGTCGGCGTGAACTGCTCCACCGGTTCTGAGAGCTTATTTAACAGGTCGTTATATGTGTCGTGCTGAGTATAGACGAGTGCGTCATTCTCAATCTGTAACAGATAATGGGTCCGCCCAATACAGAAGAGATAGCGCACAGTATCCGGGTGGGAACCGCTATAGAAACAGTCCCTGATATCTTCAAAGAGCTCTTCAACCCGCTTCTGAATCACCATCGCTCGCCCCGAGACATCGCACTGAATGCGCACCGCGGGGGGGGGGATCCCTTTTGAACGAGGCGTCCACTGGATATAGGCGCGAAGGCAATCCAGCACCCCTTTAGGACCGCTGTATCGAAACGTTAGTATCTCCTGCCAGCTGGTCTGAAATACGAAATCAAACGAATTGATCAGGTTGTTACAGACACCGCCATAGCTTAGCGCATCGGTGCGATTACTGGTCATGTGCTTACCTTCACGAATATGGATATCTTTGGTCTCGTCGGCAACATTAACCAGCAGTGCTGCCCGCACCATGCGCGGTGTATCGACCAGATCGTCCATACTGCTCGGCGCAAGCTTCGCCCCGGGGAAGAGGTTTTCAAAGGCGCGGGTGATCGCCCGCACCTCGTTCATCTTGATAGTGATCTCCTTGCCAACCAGCACCACGACCGTTCGATCATCCGCCAGTTTGTTAAAAAAGCACCACGCTGTTAACTCAACAACACTATGCGCACGCTTCAACGGTTTGACACTGCGCACCTCTTCGCTACTCACATTCCCCCGAAACAACATCCAGCCACCCTCACCTCCAACGTGATAAAAGGTGAGATGACTCTCAACGACATCATCGGAAACACCGCGATTGATAATATCGATTTTGCCCGCTTTGCGTTCAAAGGCAGCGTAGAGTTTACGCCCAAGGATATGCAGGTCACGCTGGCTAATCATCGATAGCTGCACATGCTCGCGTGCAAATGACGACAAAAATTGATACCCCTGGGTCAGCGCATCCACCAGACTGCGCCGCTCTTCAATGACGCGATTAATTTTCCACGTAGCGCGGGTGTCTAGCATCGCCATGTAGTCGTGGCTCCACCCCCATGAGGCGGTTAGCTCCTCCATCACTTCACGCTGCCAGGTCATATATTTATCATCGACCGGCTTGCCGAGCTGCTCATTCACCTTAAAGTAAAAGCAGCGCCGTACCAGCTCAAGCTTCTCTTGCTGGTCACTACCGCTCAGATAGCCCGCCAGTTTTTTATAGAGCATGATGTAGGGGTCAAGACTCACCATATCGACCTCACCGTCGTGAATCTCCTGTTTAAACTGCATACATAATAGGTTGACATGCGGGAACTCACTGGCGTAGGTCTCCATCAACATTAGCTTCAATACCGCCTTATAAGGCGAGTCGACCCCTTTATATAGCTGCCAGAGTGCGGCACCTAAAAACTCCTCAGCAGGAGCGTGAGGCAGGCCACCAAAGTCGATGGTTTCACTGTCACGGATATCACGGCGCAGTTTTAGCCGCTCCACGTAGGCGTCGTAATTTTTCTCTTCACTCGGCGGCACCAGCCACCAGACTGGATAACGCCCCGCCAGCAGCAGGCCGGTGCGGTAAAACTCTTCGAGCAGTAGATGGTGCTGAGCACTACCACTACTTTCAACGGAGAGTTCAACCACGCTCCCTTCTTTAAACTTTTCCGCATCCATCAGGAAAAAATGAACCTCAAGGTTGTACTCGTCGGCCCACTTCTCTATCGCCTCCGCTTTGCGCTGCAGCTCATCCAGCTCTGGCCCCGAAAGATCGGGGCGGTGACAGAGCCAGATATCAAAATCGCTATTTTCGGAATAGGCGATCGTGCCACTGCTGCCCATCAAAAACATCGAATGAATGTCGTAGCGAGGCAGCGCCTTCTTTTTGTAATCAAAACTGCGCACCAGCTTTTTGGCTGCCTCCAGAGTATTTTTGCTGGGCTGATAGTCGGCCACGCCGACCGGGGTGTTTTTCGAGATATAACCGGGAAAAGAGGGGTGGTTGGCGTGAAATAGCAGCGTCAGAACATCCATCACATCACGCTGACGACTACGAAGCACCTCCCGCGTGCGTCTCAGGCGCTCACGATTGAGCCCCAGAAAACGCTTTTTGATCATTTTGATCTCCAACCCAGAATCTCCCCAAATCCTTGTGATTTATGCAATATATCTATCAAAACGTATCGGCCCTTCAGCCAAAACCTAGAGATGGGTCACAAAAAGTGGCCTCTGAGACTAACCGAATGAAATCTGAGCAGATGCCATGCAAACGCTGAATTTAACCTCGCTTATTGAAAAACAACCTCTCATCACTAAGATAAAACCTTGAAAACATGAGAATGATAGAAATCTGCGTTCAGGTCAGACATAATCACATCAGATAACATAAATTGCCCGGAGTACGTTTATGACACTTCCCGAGAGCTTTTCAGACGCAATGCCTGCGATATTGCAGGACGCGCCAGTCGGGCTGCTGCTGACTGACAGTAAAAAAAAGATTGTATGGCTCAATAACGCCCTGCAAAACTACCTCGATATCGACTTTAATGAAGTCAAGGGAGCCACCATATCGTCACTGAAAAATGATTCTCTGAAAGCGCTGCTAAAAGCGAAAAACATCGCCGAACTGCCCGCTACTGCCATTCATGAGCGCCGCTGGACAAAATGCTGGCGCGCCCCTCTCGCTGATAAAAACGAGGGGCTCACGGCCCACTATTTTTTCGACGTAACCGAGCTGCACCAGCTCCACAGTGAAAATGAGCACCTCAGGAGCGAACTTGAGAACCTCAATATTCACGACAAGACCACCGGCATGCTCAACCACCACGGTCTGATGCAGACGCTGGAGTCGCAGGTGTCGCGCAGTCGCCGCTACAATAATCCGCTATCACTGATCATCATCGAGGTCGGCGGTATCAAAGATAAAAAGAAGCTGTCGCAGGTGCTGGTCGCCATCAGCCTGCTGCTCAATGATCAACTGCGCTGGGCCGATCTCGCCGGACGCCTCGATAGCAACCGTTTTCTGCTGATTCTGCCCGAGACGACAGCTAAAGACACCGTGGCACTCGCTGAGAAACTCACCACGCAAATCAGCGAACTCGATAAAAACCCCAAAAACCTCACCATTCGCACGGCAACCAGTAGCTGGGAAAAGGGGGATGACCTCGACAAACTGATGAGTCGTGCTGAGAAGGGGCTAAAATAGCGGCTGAAGCCAGGGCGAGCGACCACCCTGAAAAGCGCCTAGCGACTATCCCGTGCCCGCTGAACAGCGGCGCGTACCTGCGCTGGCGCTGTGCCACCGATGTGATCGCGTGCGGCTACTGACCCTTGCAGCGTTAACACCTCAAAGACATCTTTTTTGATCGCGGGGGAGAACTGCGACAGCTCCTCAAACGACATCTCGGCGAGATCTCTGCCCGTCTCAACCCCCAGGCGCACCGCTTTGCCCACCACCTCATGGGCATCACGAAAGGCGACGCCGTTACGAACCAGATAATCGGCCAGGTCTGTCGCGGTCGAAAAACCGCTCAGTGCCGCACGCTCCATATTCTCATGCTTGACCTCAATCGCCGGCACCATGTCGGCAAAGACCCGCAGGGAGCCACGCACGGTATCGATCGCATCAAACAGCGGCTCTTTATCTTCCTGATTATCTTTGTTGTAGGCGAGCGGCTGCCCCTTCATCAATGTTAACAGGCTCATCAGGCTACCAAAGACACGCCCGGTTTTTCCCCGCACCAGCTCTGGCACATCGGGGTTTTTCTTCTGCGGCATGATCGACGAGCCGGTGCAGAAGCGGTCTGGCAGCTCAACAAAGTCGAACTGCGCCGATGCCCAGATCACCAGCTCTTCCGAAAAGCGCGACAGGTGCATCAGCAGCGTCGAGGCAAAGGCGCAGAATTCGATCGCAAAGTCACGATCACTCACCGCATCGAGCGAGTTTTCACAGACACCATCAAAACCGAGCAGTTTAGCGCTAAATTCACGGTCGATCGGGTAACTGGTGCCGGCCAGCGCGGCGGCGCCCAACGGCATCACATTGACCCGCTTACGGCAATCCATCAGGCGACCGTGGTCTCGCTTGAGCATCTCATACCACGCCATCATATGGTGGCCAAAAACCACCGGCTGCGCCACCTGAAGATGGGTAAAACCGGGCAGAATCGTATCGGCCTCACGTTCGGCCAGATCGAGCAGGCCGGCTTGCAGGCGCTTGATCTCAGCGGCGATCAGATCGATTTCGTCACGCAGATAGAGACGGATGTCGGTCGCCACCTGGTCGTTACGTGAACGACCGGTGTGCAGCTTTTTACCGGCCACACCGATGCGGTCGGTGAGGCGCGCCTCGATGTTCATGTGCACATCTTCGAGCGAGACCGACCAGTTGAACTCATCGCGCTCGATGTCGAGCTGGATATCCTCCAGCCCGTTGATGATCAGCTCACATTCGTCACTGCTCAGCACACCAATATGGGTCAGCATCCGAGCATGAGCAATGGAACCTGCAATATCGTGCCGATAGAGGCGTTTGTCGAACCCCACCGACGAGGTAAACGCCTCCACAAAGGCGTCTGTCGGCTCGGTAAAACGGCCCGCCCAGGGTTTGTGCCCGGCATCACTGCTGTTATCTCTGCTCATATTCTCTATTTTCCGTCGATTGATGCTGTTATGCGGCGGCAGTATAACAAGTTTCAGGCGATGAATACGCTGCTGCCAGCGTTATTACGTTGATGCTGCTGTAGAAATTCACCTCGGATTCCGATAACCGTTGTGATGAATCAATCAACCCATTCGATGCCACCATGAAACCTGAGCCATCATCTCGCCAGCAACCCCCGTCCGATGACGAACTGTTTCTACCCGATTTCTGCAATATACGCGTCATTTTTCTGGTGGTGCTGATCGCGGAACTGCTCGCCTTCGTTCTGGCGCTGGCACCGCAGATGAGCAGCGCTACTCTGTGGGAGCGCCTCGGCATCATCTCACTATTTGTGCAGTGGGTAGCACTGGCCAGTGCGGCACTACTCTGCGGCCTGCGCTCACTACTCAAAAACCAGCGCCACGCCATTGTAGCGATCTGTAGCTTTCTCACCATTCAGGCTGTCACCATTATGCTCTCTGAAACAACGCTGCGGCTCGCATTTTTCGTCGGGCTGGAGGGCGCGCTGCCCACAGCCTCTCATGGCGATTTCATTCTCCATAATGTTGCCATCAGCGCCATCGTTAGCGCCGTCGCGCTGCGATATTTCTATATGCAGCACCAGCTAACGCGCCGCATACAGGCCGAATCACATGCGCGCTTTGAGGCGTTACAGGCGCGCATCCGCCCCCATTTTCTATTTAACTGCATGAACACCATCGCCAGCCTGACCCGTACTCAGCCAGCGCTGGCCGAAGAGGTGACCGAAGATCTCGCCGACCTGTTCCGTATGAGCCTCGCCGATGTCGGCCACCAGATCCCGGTCAAGGATGAACTGGAGCTCTGCCGTCGCTACCTCAACATCGAGAAATTAAGGCTTGGCGAGCGCCTCGAGGTCCAGTGGAAAATTGATGAACTGCCCGAGAACGCCACGCTGCCGTCGCTAACGCTACAGCCGCTACTTGAAAACGCCGTCTACCACGGAATCGAACCGCGCCAGCAGCCGGGCACTATCGAGATCAGCGGCCAATATGCCGATGGTGCGATCGAGTTTATGATTAACAACCCCACGCCAGAATTTCGTTCACATCGCCGTAGCGGCAACCATATGGCGCTGGATAATATCCGCGAGCGCCTCTCCACCGCCTACGGCAATGATGCATCCATAACCACTGAAACTGTCGCTGAGCAATACTATGTTGCGATCCGTATTCCCGTTTCCGGGGCAGCCCCATGAATATCTTAATCACAGATGATGAGCCTCTGGCACGTGCGCGCCTGCGCCGCCTGATCGACGAGTTCGATGAAGGCCGCGTCGTTGGCGAAGCCGCCAACGGCAAAGAGACATTGCAACAGTGCGAGCGCCTGCAACCCGACATTGTGCTGCTCGATATTCGCATGCCGGAAATGGACGGCATTGAGGCGGCGCTGCACCTCGCCAACCTCGAGCGCCCTCCGGCGGTGATCTTTACCACCGCTTTCGGCGACCATGCTCTGGCCGCTTTTGAGGCCCATGCGGTCGACTATCTGCTCAAGCCGATCCGCAAGACGCGCTTGTTAGATGCGTTGCAGAAGGCGCAGCAGCTTAACCGAGCGCAGCTGCAATCCCTGCAACAGGCCGACGCACCCACAGCGATGCGACGCCACATCAGCGCGCGGGTTCGTGAGTCAATCCAGCTGATTCCGCTCGACGAAATAATTTTCTTTCGCGCCGACCATAAATATGTCACCGTCCGCCACCTCCATGGTGAGGTGTTGATTGAAGAGCCACTCAAATCACTGGAGCAGGAATTTGCCTCGCTGACAATGCGAATTCACCGTAGCACACTGATATTCACGCAATATTTTTCCGCTCTCAGCAAAGATAGCGAGGGACATCCACAGCTGCTGATGCGTGGCTATGATGAGCCGCTCCCTGTCAGCCGTCGCCATTTAAGCGAAATCAAACAGTTGTTGAAAAAAGGGCAGAAAATAAAACGCAAAGAGACAAAAGCAAAACAATAGCCCCTTTCCCCTTATTCTAAAATATTTGCCTCTGGCCACCACAGGCCGTAGCATTACGCCCTCGCAGGATTTAACTGCCTCTATCGCTAAATAGCCACCGATCTGGAAACAGGAACTACTTTTAATGTCCAATAATCGAATTGTCATCGCCACTCGCCAAAGCCCTCTTGCCCTGTGGCAGGCAGAACATGTGCAACGCCGCCTGCTTGAGGCGCACCCGGGACTTGAGGTTGAACTGCTGAAGATGAATACCCAGGGCGACATCATCCTTGACACCCCGCTGGCCAAGATTGGTGGTAAGGGGCTATTTGTTAAGGAGCTGGAACAGGGGCTGATGGATGGGCGTGCCGATATCGCCGTCCATTCGATGAAGGACGTGCCGGTAGAGCTGCCCGAAGGGCTCCATCTGCCGGTGATTCTCGAGCGTGAAGATCCGCGTGACGCCTTTGTCTCCAACCACTACACCTCGTTTGAGGCGCTGCCACAGGGGGCAAAACTGGGCACCTCCAGCCTGCGCCGCCAGTGCCAGCTCAGCGCACTACGCCCAGATCTTGAGGTGATCAGCCTGCGTGGTAACGTCGGCACCCGCCTGCGAAAGCTCGACGAAGGGCAGTACGATGCGATCATCCTCGCTGCGGCGGGGCTGATGCGGCTGGAGCTAACCGAGCGCATCGCGGGCAAAATCTCAACCGACACCTGCCTGCCTGCGATTGGTCAGGGTGCGGTCGGTATTGAGTGCCGTGCTGACGACCCCCGCGTCAACGAGCTCATCGGCGTACTCAATGATGAATCGACCCATATTCGCGTCGCCGCCGAGCGCGCATTGAACCACCGCCTTGAGGGGGGGTGCCAGGTGCCGATCGGCGGTTTTGCCGAGATCGATGGAAATAAACTACGCCTGCGCGCCCTGGTGGGTTCCCCTGATGGTAGCGAAATGATCCGAGGCGAGGTTAACGGCAGCATCGATGAGGCTGAAAAGATCGGTATCGAGCTGGCTGACGACCTGCTCTCACGCGGCGCAGACCGAATCCTTAAAGAGGTTTATGCCAGCCGTTAACCCTCAAAGACGGCTCGATCAACTACGGGTGGTGGTGACACGGCCCGCACACCAGGCCGAACCGCTCTGCCAGATGATCGAACAGGCGGGCGGTACGGCGATCCGCCTGCCGGTGATCGAGAT
>DRLG01000120.1 GCA_011053135.1 Chromatiales bacterium | reverse complement strand
CTCAGATCTCAACCATCTCAAAACCATCTTTTCCAGCACCGCAGTCAGGGCACTCCCAGTTTGCAGGGACATCTTCCCAGCGTGTACCGGGTGGGATGCCATCGCTCGGCATTCCATCGGCTTCGCGATATACAAAATTACAAATAATACATTTCCACGTTTTCATCTTCGCTCTCCTGTTAAATTATTGCGCTCTGTTAACGTCCATCAACGGCGCTATAAACGGGTAAATTATGAGTCGCTCTCCTGCGCTGAAAACTTCGCCAGTGTATTACGATAACGGTTGGCGTGCCTCTCTTCTATTCTGGTCAACGCTGCAAATCTTTTTTCGGCGATTTTCAGGGTCGCCGTAAAGCGTTCAGCGTGCATTTTTGACTCTTCGATCTGTTCGTCGATCTCAGCGACGGCTGCATGCGCTTTCTCTTCCAGTGCAGTATGGCGAAAAGCGGGGTACATCTCGGTATATTCATGGGTTTCGCCTTCAATCGCCATCGCCAGCATCTTCTCTACGCTCAGCGTGTCGGCCGGGTAGAGCAGTTCGAGGTGTGCCAGCGCATGTTCGGTCTCCTGCGCGGCGGTCTCCTCAAAAACCTCTGCAACCTCGTGAGCCCCCAGTTCGCGGCAGCGGCGAGCGAAAAAGAGATATTTTCGGTTAGCCATCGATTCGCCCGCAAAGGCGGCTTCGAGGTTTTTTACGGTCTGGGAAATGTTATTGTCTACCATGTTCTCTCTCCATCTTGTGAATGTCATTACAATTAACTGGCCTTCAGTGATGTTGTGATCGTAACGGCCTCAAGGCTATTGATCCAATTGATTGTAAATTTATTTTTTATTGGTAAAATCGATTTATGTATCTCCCTACTATTCGCCAGTTGCAGTATCTGCTTGCCGTTATTGAGCTGCGCCATTTTGGCCGGGCAGCAGAGCGCTGTTTTGTCACCCAGTCGACCTTGAGCAGCGCTATACAGGAGCTCGAGGCGGCGCTTGGGGTGCAGTTGATCGAGCGTACCAAGCGTAAAGTGTTGCCAACCCCGCTTGGGCTTGAGGTGGCTGAGAAGGGACGTGAAATATTGAAAATATCTTCTGATATCGTTGAGTTATCGCATAGTAATAAGAATCCACTTTCAGCTGAGATTCGCCTTGGTGCGATTCCTACCATCGCACCTTTTCTACTGCCGAAGGTGCTGCCACCACTACGCCAGGCGTTTCCTGATCTGGTTCTACTATTGATCGAAGATCAGAGCGCCCATCTACTAAAGCGGCTAGAGAGTGGTGAGATCGACTGCGCTATTCTTGCGCTGCCGTACCCGCTAGGCAGACTTGAATCAGTGTTGATCGGCGCAGAGCCGTTCTGGGTTGCGCTGCCCAAGGGGGATCCGCTGGCCAAACTGGAACGGATCGGCTCTGATGAGCTGCCGATGGAGCGGCTGCTGCTGCTGGAGGAGGGGCACTGCCTGCGCGACCATGTGATCACCGCCTGTCACGGACGGGACAGGGCAGCGACATCTGCGGCATTTCAGGGAACGAGTCTTTATACTTTGATCGAAATGGTCTCCGGCGGACAGGGGATCACACTGGTACCGGAGATGGCACTCGATTCGGCACTGTTAAAGCAAACGTCGATCGAGCTGCGACCGCTCGCAGAGCCCGGGCCGCATCGTGAACTTGCGCTGGTGTGGCGCTCTACCAGTTACCAGCAGTCGAATCTACAACTGCTGGCTGCAAAATTATCCGCTTTGATCTCAGGCTGAATTTCAGCTTGTAGTGGAAATGAAACTCTATCTAGCCCCAATGGAAGGTGTTATCGACCACCATATGCGTAATATCCTGACGCGCATTGGTGGATATGACCACTGTGTGACTGAATTTGTGCGTATCACCGATCAACTGCTGCCGCCGGTTGTCTTTCATCGCATCTGCCCGGAGCTGGCTACCGCTAGCCAGACAAGTGCGGGTACTCCGGTCACACTGCAACTGCTGGGCGGCACCCCCAATGTGATGGCGGAAAATGCACAGCGGGCAGCGGAGCTGGGGGCCGCTGCGATTGATATCAACTTCGGCTGCCCATCCCGTTTTACCAACAGCAAAGCTGGTGGCGCTGTGCTGTTGAAAGAGCCCGAACGAATTTTTCACATCACCGCGGCGGTTCGTCGCGCGCTCCCTAAGACGCTAACTGTTTCAGCTAAAATACGCCTTGGCTATGAAAATACCGACCTTGCGCTGGATAATGCGCTGGCAGTTGAAGCGGCCAATGCCAGTTTTATTACCGTACATGCCCGCACCAGAGTGGATGGTTACAACCACCCTGCAAGATGGGAGTGGCTGGGCAGAATCAATGAGGCGCTCTCCATCCCGCTAGTTGCCAATGGCGACATAAATAGTGTCGGTGATTTTCTACGCTGTCGTGAAATAAGCGGCTGTGAGGATTTTATGCTGGGGCGCGGCGCCGTCATCCAGCCCGACCTTGCACGACAGATAAGCGCGACGCAATCACACACAGCGCCTATTTTAATGAAATGGCGTAACGTTGTCGGTCTGATAATAGAGATGGCTGATCATTTACAGCGGCAACCGAATATCGAACAGAAAAAAGTACTGGGGCGAATAAAGCAGTGGTTAGTCTATCTGAGGCAACGGTACCCCGAGGCAGAAACGCTGTTTACGGAGATTCGTCAGATAAAGCAGTTGGCAAAAGCCGATGAGCTGTTACGGCTTAGCGCCGATGCTTAGCGCTGGAGCAAGCCGCATTACCCCAGTAATTGCCAGATTCTACTTCTGTCACATCCGGGTTACAGTGGCCACCGTTTTATCCGCAGGTCAAAATTATCGCCCAATAATGGCCCTAAGTGGCTGTTTCTCGCCAGCTCTCCTTGTGTCCCACCCTCATATGCACTAAAATCCCGCGGTTCCAACAATTTGTTTTCTCCTTGCTTTACCGCGTTGGTCGGAAGGCATAACCATGAGGAGTGTTATGAGACACTACGAAATCGTGTTTTTGGTCCACCCTGACCAAAGTGAGCAGGTCCCAGCCATGATTGAGCGCTACCGTACTTCGATTGAGAGTCGTGATGGTTCAATCCACCGTTTAGAAGACTGGGGTCGTCGTCAGCTTGAATATCCGATCAACAAGGTTCATAAAGCACATTATGTGATGATGAATGTTGAGTGTGACAAAGAAGCGCTGGACGAGATCACCACCGCGTTCCGTTTTAATGATGCGGTTATCCGAAACCTGGTTATCACCCGTAAAGAGGCGATCACGGAACCATCTCCTTTAGCTCGCCCTGTTAAAGAGGAGCGTTCAACACCTGTTGCTGCAGCGCCGGTTGCTGAAACACCAGCAGCAGCTGAGGAAAAACCTGCCGCTGAAGGTT
>DRLG01000119.1 GCA_011053135.1 Chromatiales bacterium | reverse complement strand
CACCTCATCACGCATCAATCGCCTGCTATATCAGCGTTTAGTCGATTTTGATGCCGCTTCAATGCCGGTGCCGTCACTGGCAAGCTGGCAGAGAGTCACCCCGCTGCATTACCGTTTTACACTCACGCCTGATCGTCCACGCTTTAGCAACGGTGAGCGCCTCACCAGTGCCGATGTAGCAGCGACTTATGAATTTATTCTCGATAGCCGCAACGCATCGCCACACCGTCTCTCGCTGGCGCGCTCGATTGAGCGTATTGAAACCAGAGGGGAGGCGGTGATCGATTTTATCCTTAAAGAAGCCGACCTGCTTTTTCCCGGAAGACTCGGTATTGGCATTCTGCCAAAGTCGCTTATTGAGTCTGGGCACGAATTTAACCGCGCTCCAGTCGGCAGTGGTGGCTACCAGTTAGCGGCGTGGCCGGACGATACCCACCTAAGATTAAAGCGGCGCAGTGACCAGCTATTGCTAGAGTTTATAGAGGTCAAGGATCCATCGGTGCGGGTTTTAAAACTGGTACGCGGTGAGATCGACATGATGCAGAACGACCTGCCACCGGAGCTGATCCGTTATCTATCGCAGGAGCCCGGTCTCAACATAACACATGGTGCCGGCTCTAATTTCGCTTATCTCGGGTTTAACATGCAAGATGAATTGACAGGGGTTGATAAGGTGCGGCAGGCGATTTCGCTGGCACTGGACCGTGACTCAATTATTCAATATGTGCTGGGTGGATCGGCTCAGCCAGCCAATGCGCTGTTACCGCCAGACCACTGGGCGGGTGCGCCGACACTGCGACAGATTCCCTATGATCCCAAAGCGGCGCGCGCGCTGTTAAAGCCGCTGGGCTACACACCAGATAACCCGCTGCTGCTCACCTATAAGACCTCAAGCGATCCGTTTCGCCTGCGCCTCGCTACCGTGATTCAACAGCAGCTTGCAGAGGTCGGTATCAAGGTCGAGCTGAAGAGCTATGACTGGGGAACCTTTTATGGTGACATCAAGGCGGGGCGTTTTCAGATGTACAGCCTGATGTGGGTTGGGATTAAACTGCCGGACATATTCCGTTACGTGTTTCATAGCTCCGCGGTGCCGCCGGCAGGGGCGAACCGTGGGCGCTTTATCGATGATGAGACAGATCGTCTGATTGAAGCGGCAGAGTCCGCCACTACCCTCGAGGCGCAGGCGGCATTATATCAACAGTTACAGTCACACCTGTTACAGCGGCTACCGTTTGTGCCGCTGTGGTATGAAGATCATGTTTTTATCGCACGAGATGGGGTGGCAGGGTATACCATTGCACGGGATGGGAACTATGATGGGCTGCTGTATATTAAGCAAAACTGATGGGTAGATAATGGCATGATGGCTGAGATTATCATCGATATCACAACACAGCGACTGCGCCTGATAAGGGGGGAGCAGATTGTGATGGAGGCCGCGATCTCAACGGCTAAAAATGGCCCAGGTGAGATGGCTGGCAGTGAATGTACCCCGCGCGGCCGTCATATTATTCGCGCAAAGATTGGCGCTGGTTTACCGTTGAATACGGTCTTTGTTGGGCGTCGCCCAACGGGTGAGCTTTACTCGCCAGCGCTAGCTGCCGCGCAGCCGGGACGAGACTGGGTGTTGAGTCGGATCTTATGGTTGAGTGGCTGTGAGATTGGCAAAAACCGGCTGGGCAGTGTCGATTCGATGCGTCGCTATATCTACATCCACGGTACGCCCGAGAGCGAGCCGATGGGGATACCGATGTCGCACGGCTGCATCCGGATGCGCAATGATGCGTTGATCCAACTGTTTGACCGTGTCGAGGCTGGAACCGTGGTGGTTATCAATGGGTAGCGCCACATGCTGAACTTCCTGCTCTCTCGGCTGCTCAGCGCGCTATTCGTCATCTTCGGCGTTTCGTGCCTGGTCTTTTTTCTGATTCACCTGGTGCCGGGTGATCCGGTTGAGGTGATGCTGGGTGAGTCGAGCCAGCCCGCAGATCGCGAGGCATTGCGTGCCGCACTGGGACTCGATCAGCCGATCGGGGTGCAGTTGATCAACTATTTTCACGGGCTGCTCCATTTTGACCTGGGTGAGTCACTCCATTCGAAACGGCCGATTGCAGATATCCTGATGGAGCGCATCCCAGCAACCGCTACGCTGGCGGCAGCTGGGTTGCTGGTGGCGGTGGTTATCGCTTTTCCACTTGGCATCATGGCGGCGATGAAAAAAGATAGCGCATGGGATAGCGGCGCGATGCTCTTTTCACTGTTTGGTATTTCGATCCCCAATTTCTGGATGGGGCCGCTGTTAATTCTCTTTTTCTCACTATGGCTGGGCTGGTTACCGGTGAGTGGACAGTCTGGCGTTGCATCGCTGGTGCTGCCCGCCCTGACGCTCGGTACTGCGCTGGCGGCAATTCTGGCACGCATGATTCGCGCAACGCTGCTTGAGGTGATGGGGGAAGATTACATTCGCACCGCGCGCGCCAAAGGGCTTTCGGAGCGAGCGGTGATCGTGAACCACGGGCTGAAAAATGCGATGTTGCCGGTGATTACGCTGCTGGGTCTGCAACTTGGCGCGCTGCTCGGTGGTGCGATGATCACCGAGATTGTCTTTTCATGGCCCGGTATCGGCCAGTTAACCATCGATGCGATCAATCGTCGAGACTACCCGGTGGTACAGGCGTGCATCCTGCTGATTAGTCTCACCTATGTGGTGGTCAACACACTCACCGACCTGGTCTACGCCTGGATGGACCCACGTATCCGGCTCGGGGGCGGGAGATAATGCGCCTCTGGTTTCCTGCGGTGATCTTTCTATTATGGCTTGTGCTAGCGCTATTTGGCCCGCTGTTTGCGCTCTCGCCTGACCACATTGAGCTGAGCCGAATCCTGCTGCCGCCGGATAGCCACGAATGGTTTGGCTACGATGACCTTGGGCGCTCCCTGTGGGATCGGCTGATCGTCGGTGCGCAGACCTCATTTATCGTTTCGATTGCTGTTGTGACAATCTCACTGCTGATCGGTGTGACGATCGGTTCACTCAGCGCCTTTGTCGGTGGCTGGTTTGATCACCTGGTTGTGCGTATTATCGATATCTTTCTCGCCTTCCCCGGCATCTTACTGGCGATTGCGCTGGCCGGATTGATGGGGCCGGGCATTGATAATGTGGTGATCGCGCTCTGTGTTGTTGGCTGGGTCGGCTTTGCACGACTCTCACGTGCGCAGGTGATGACGCTGAAAAATCGTGACCATGTACAGGCTGCAATCGCGCTCGGTGCTGGACGCAGTCGAATCATTTTCAAACACCTTGTGCCGTTGATTGCTGCGCCACTGATTATTGAAGCGACCTTTGCGATCGCCAGTGTGGTGATCGCCGAAGCGGGTCTCTCATTCCTTGGGCTCGGCATTCAGCCCCCGACGCCGTCATGGGGCAGTATGATCCGTGACGGCACACGCTATATGCTGGTAGCTCCGCATATGGTGCTGGTGCCGGGGATCGCATTGATGCTGGTGGTGTTGTCGGTTAATCTGCTGGGTGACCGCCTGCGCGACTGGCTGGATGTGCGGACACGAGATCGCAATTAATGTATCTGAGAATAGTGAGGAAACCATGGCGCTAGGGCCGGTGATGATGGGGATTGCTGCACTGCAACTGCGCGCGGAAGAGCGCGAGCTGTTACAGCATCCGTTGATCGGTGGTGTGATCCTTTTTAGTCGCAACTATGAGTCGCCCGAGCAGGTGACGGCATTGACCGCCGAGATTCATAGCCTGCGAACACCAAAGCTACTGGTGGCGGTCGATCACGAAGGGGGTAGAGTGCAGCGCTTTCGTGCCGGGTTTACTGAACTGCCCGCCGTTGCCCAGCTTGGAAAATGTTTTGATACCGCGCCTAAAGTGGCGCGTGAGCTGGCCGAGCTGAGCGGCTGGTTAATGGCGATCGAACTGCGCGCAGTTGGCATCGACTTTAGCTTCGCACCGGTGCTAGACCTTGGGCGCGGCATCTGCGAGGTGATTGGCGATCGCGCTTTCCACCGTAACCCGGAGGTGGTGGCCGATCTTGCTCACCAATATATGATCGGCATGCACCGCGCCGGAATGCCCGCCACTGGTAAACATTTTCCCGGCCACGGTGGTGTGGTGGAAGATTCTCATCTTACGCTACCGGTTGATAGCCGCCGCTATGAAGATCTACAGATGGAAGATCTCATGCCGTTCGACCGTATGGCTCACGTCGGTATGGAGGCGGTGATGGTGGCGCATGTGCTCTATGAGCAGATCGACTCAGCACTGGCCGGTTTCTCACCGTTCTGGTTGCAGGAGGTGCTGCGCAATCGTCTCAGATTCCAGGGGGTGATCTTTAGCGATGACCTGGAGATGAAAGGGGCGAGCGGGGTGGGCACTATTGCGGACCGTGCCGAGGCGGCAATCAATGCGGGTTGTGATATGGTGCTGGTCTGCAAGGAGTTTGATGCGGTGGTGAGCGTGTTAGAACGGCTCAAAAACTGGCATAATCCAGCTTCTCAGTTGCGCCTCTCTCGTCTGCATGGGAAAGGGCGCGTGACCTGTGAATCGTTGAGCGCTGATCCGGAATGGCAGAGGGCGGTCGAGAAGGTGGTCGGCTATGACGAGCCGCACACATTGGGATTACTGTAAATTTTTATTAAAAGGTCTGAATGAACATGAGTCGATTGTTTTCTATTGTTGCCTCTTCTTTGATGCTGTTTTCCAGTTCAGTTTATGCTGATTTCGAACCATTCCAGCCGCTGCCGCCATCGCCCCCTATTCCGAGTGACAACCCCCAGACAGCGGCCAAAATCGAACTAGGGAAACAGCTCTTTTTTGATAAAAGGCTCTCTGCAACCTACACCATCTCCTGCAACGGCTGCCACAATGTGATGTCGGCAGGAGACGATGGCAAAGCGGTATCGCGCGGGGCGCTGGGTATTGAGGGCAAACGCTCTTCGCCAACGCTATATAACGTGGCTTACCAGACCGTCTATTTCTGGGACGGCCGTGCGGCGAGCCTTGAAGAGGCGATCAAAGAGCACCTGATCAGCCCGACTGAAATGGGAATGAAAGATAAGCAGGCGGTAGTGGAGCGCATCTGGAATACGGCCGATTACCCCCGGCGCTTTGCAGAGGCCTATGGAAAAGGGGTGGCATTAAGTTACGACACGATCACAAAAGCACTTGCTGCATATATCCGCACCTTGCGCACTCCTGATAGCGACTTTGACCGTTACCTGCAAGGTGATAAAGATGCTATTTCAAAGCAGGCTAAACGGGGCTTTAAAACCTTTGTTGATGTGGGCTGCGCCTCCTGTCACTTCTGGGTCAATCTCTCCGGGCCGGTACCGGGACTGGCCTTTCAGATGGGTGAAGGTTTTTATGAGCTGTTCCCTAACTATCCGGGCACCAAAGATGAAGCGCGCTATCAGCTGGCCGATGATATCGGTCGTTACTATATCACCAAGGATGAAACCGATCGCCGCATGTGGCGTGTGCCGGTGCTGCGTAATGTGGCGTTGACCGCCCCATACTTTCACAACGGTCAGGTGAAGAGACTGGAAGAGGCGATCCGCGTGATGGGTACGACGCAGTTGGGTAAAGATTTAACCCGCGCCCAGCAACAGGATATCGCGGCATTCCTGCACACGGTGAGTGGGCGTTTCCCAACGCAACGCTTTCCTGAGCTTCCACGCGATTAACGAAGGGTTGCTGTTGTATGTCTACCAGCTTTGAAACGGCACAGGCAGTGTTGGCGCGTGCTGAGTGCCTCCACTCGGTTGCAGAGATTGACGCCGCATTTGACCGTATGGCGGCAGCCATTACAGCGGCGATTGGAGAGCGTAAGCCGCTGGTGATCTGTGTGATGCAGGGTGGATTGATCCCGACCGGCCTGCTGTTATCCCGCCTGAGCTTTCCATTACAGGTCGATTATCTGCACGCCTCACGTTATGGGGGCAGGACACGTGGCGGTGAACTTGACTGGAAGGTGCTGCCGCACCATGAATTAAATGGGCGCACAGTGCTGCTGGTGGATGATATTCATGATGAAGGGGTGACACTCAAGGCGATCATTGCGTATTGTAAACAGCACGGCGCAGCGCAGGTGTTGAGTGCAGTGTTGGTTAATAAACTGCATGAGCGTAAAGCGGCGCCACCGGCAGACTTTGTTGGGCTTGATGTGGTCGATCGCTATCTCTTTGGTTACGGCATGGATTACAAAGGGTACCTGCGCAATGCACCCGGTATCTATGCTGTCTGCAGTGATGATGAGTGAGTAGATAATGGGCGATCTGGCAATTATAGGCGGTACAGGGCTGACTTCATTAGAGGGACTGGAGATCACTCAACGTGAGCTCATCCATACCCCGTTTGGAGAACCGTCCGCACCGCTGGTGCAGGGCGTATTGAACGGCAGGGAGGTGTTTTTTCTAGCGCGCCACGGTGACGCCCACACTATTCCGCCACATCGCATCAACTACCGTGCAAACATCTGGGCGCTGCATCAGGCCGGGGTTAAGCGGGTGATCGCAGTGGCTGCGGTAGGGGGAATTGATGATACGTTACCCCCTGGCGCGCTGGCGATCCCGGACCAGATTATCGACTACACCTGGGGGCGTCCGAGCAGCTATTTTGAGGATGAGCTGAGTGAAGTGACCCATGTTGACTTTAGTTACCCTTACTGTGATGAACTGCGCGCAATGCTGATTGAGCAGTGCAGGGCGGCGGGTCTGAGCAGTTGCGAAACGGGCACTTACGGCGCTACACAGGGGCCGCGCCTTGAGACCGCAGCAGAGATCGAAAGAATGGCGCGTGATGGCTGTACCATGGTGGGGATGACCGGTATGCCAGAGGCGGTGCTGGCACGCGAATTAGGCCTGAACTACGCCTGCTGTGCAGTATCCGCCAACTGGGCAGCTGGCAAGGGGGACGGCTCTATTATCTCAATGGCCGAGATTGAAGAGAATCTTAAGAGCGGAATGGATCGTGTGCGTCAAGTGTTAACGCTACTGCTGGCTCGCCTGTAGTTTTCATCCTGAATTAGATCCCGCTATTTTGATCCGTTAGCTGTGGATCAGCTGTTTCTGCTTCTTCAGTTTCAACTTCTGGTTCGGGCAGTTCATAAGGGATGATCTTTACCAGCAGGCCAAACATTGGGTGGTCAAAGTAGTGCAGCTCGCCACTGCGCATACGGCGTTTCTGATGCATGCGGAAGAGTGTTTGAGGCTGTTCACTTTCGTCAAGGGTCATGAAAAATGTGTTGTTCTCCTGCGGCTCTGTCTGACTGCGATAGAGCAGATCGGCCTCAACATGGAGGTAGCGTCCCAGATGAAGCTTGAGGATGCCATCGATTGTGTTGAGGGCGCGTTCGCCTCGGTTCTCGCCCGTTTCATTCTGCACAACGACTAATGGTAGCGCTGTTTCGTCATCTGAAGGGGGCGATATCAGTTCATTAATAGTGCTGAGCTCAGGTGTGCTCTCATCTTGCTGGCTGCTGATGTATATCGCCCGTGCTTTATCTTTTGCGGCAACGGGCTGGCGCCAGGCGATGTGTAAAATGGGTACATAATCTTGCGAGTCACTGAGCTTCTCAGCGATTTCTGTCAGCGTTAATGCTTCATCTGGCAGTCGCTGGAAAGGGTGCTCTCGCACTGCCTGGCGCGGCACAGTGGCGCTCACACCCTCGTCTGTTACGATTACTGGTAGCTCCGCTTCAGCGGGGGCGGTGGTGGTAGCGCCACTCTCGTCCGCTGTGAGTGCGCCCTCGTTCTCGACTGTGATCGCAGGATCGACCACTGGAGTGAGCTCAATGCTCCCTTCATAGTCTGGCAGCCCCGGATCATCTGGCCATATTTCCTGTGAATCTGTGGCGTTTTTTTCTCGGATTTCAAAGACTATAATCTCAGTCTGAAACCAGCGCTCATCTTCTCTAGCCTCAT
>DRLG01000118.1 GCA_011053135.1 Chromatiales bacterium | reverse complement strand
TATGTTTGCACCACAACACCACGGAGCAATGAAACATGCGATCGGCCCGCGTAGAGAGATGGGGGTACGCACGCTGTTTAATCTACTAGGGCCGTTGACCAATCCGGCGGGCGCGCCACATCAGGTGATCGGTGTTTTTAGTGCGCAGTGGGTTGCACCGCTGGCCGAAGTGCTGGGTAAGCTCGGTAGTAAACATGTGATGATTGTTCACGCCGATGACGGGATGGATGAGATCAGCATCGGTTCCGCAACGGCGGTGGCAGAATTAAAAGATGGCAGGGTGACCACTTATAAGATTGCACCTGAAGATTTTGGCATGACGACAGCCGACTGCGCCGCGCTTGCAGTGAAAGATGCCAACGAGAGTCTGCAACTGATCCGCTCGCTGCTGAGCGGTGAAAGAGGGGCAGCCTACGACATCGTTGCGCTGAATGCAGGTGCTGCAATCTATGTTGCCGGACTAACGGACTCTCACGCGGCTGGTGTTAAAAAGGCTCAGCGGGTGATGAGTGATGGCAGTGCCAATGAAAAACTGGATCAGTTTATCGCGTACAGTAACGCGTTATAAATTGACGTTACAGAAGAGCATTTAAAAATGTCACAGGCAGATATCCTTAAAAAAATCCTGGCACGTAAACGTGAAGAGGTTGTCGAGCGTAACGCATCACTCCCGATGGATGTGTTAAAGGGGCAGGTCGAAACAGCGCCGCCCGTGCGTGACTTTGTCGGTGCGATGCAGGCGAAGCTTGCGGCTGGGAAGTCCGCCGTGATCGCCGAGATCAAAAAGGCATCGCCAAGCAAGGGGGTACTGCGCGAAGATTTTCAGCCAGCGGAGATAGCACGCTCTTATGAAAAAGGGGGGGCAGCCTGCCTGTCGGTATTGACGGATCGAGACTTTTTTCAGGGCTGCGAAGCGTATCTGCAACAGGCGCGTGCAGCGTGTAACCTGCCGGTGATCCGTAAAGATTTCATCATCGATGACTATCAGCTCTATGAGGCGCGCGCGATTGGTGCAGACGCTATTTTGCTGATTGTTGCAGCACTCGACGATACACAGCTTGTGTCGCTGGCAAACCTGGCCGAGCAACTCGGCATGGCGGTACTGGTTGAGGTGCATAATGCAGATGAGCTCGAACGGGCCAGGGCGTTGAAGACACCGCTGTTTGGTGTCAACAATCGTAACCTCAAAACCTTCGAGGTTTCACTGCAGAATACGATCGAGCTGTTGGCAGCGATGCCTGATGGGTGTATCGTCATCACAGAGAGCGGCATCCATGAACGAGAGGATGTTGAATTGATGCGCAACAATCGCGTCAACAGCTTTCTGGTCGGAGAGGCGTTTATGCGCTGTGAAGACCCCGGGGGGCGTCTGGCCGAACTTTTTGTGTAGTGTCTCTGGGTGTGGCTAAAGCCGCTGGTTATCTCGTCGATAACTGACAGAGATATAAAGTAACAGGGGGTAGCTGCTCTGTTTTTCTTTGACTAACAAAAAAGGAAGGTGTGATGTCTCAGAGAATCCTACAGGCCACTGTGTGTGGCATCTTGTTCATGGCAGCGGGTTCAGCCTCTGCAGTTCCATTTAACTCATTTGACCCTCGTTCATACGCGATGGGGGGGACGGGAGTTGCCTCGGGTACTAGCGCTAATGCTGGTTATATGAATCCGGCTCTGTTAGCAGTGGCCCGTGAAGAAGAGGACTTTGCGCTGGAGTTTCCAGTGGTGGGGGTACGTTTTAGAGATCGAGATGATGTGATCGATGAGGTTGACGCATATCAAAATTCAAATTTTGAGTCGAACTTAACGACAGCAATTGAAACCTACAAAACGAGTCCTACAGACGGAAATGCAGCAGCGGTCGCGACGGAAGCTGAGGCACTCTGGTTGCAGCTCAGTAAATTATCTAACAAGGCTGTTCAAGGTGAAGTGAACGGTGGCCTGGTGATAGGTATTCCAAGTAAAAGATTTGGCGCAGCGTTAACAGTAAATGCCAGGGGTATTGGGGGTGGGGTGTTGAATGTGACATCGGCTGATGACTCTCTGGTTAACGATATTGTTGCTGCGGGCAAAACTTCGTCAACTGCCCTGGCTTCAAATGCCGCGATCAATGACCAGGTTGTGAATGGTAATAATGTCGTTGATAAACTGACATCAAACATGAGTGTACGTGGGGCAGTGATTCAGGAGGTTAGCCTGTCACTGGCACGGGAATTTAATATTGGTGGTCATGATGTGGCAATTGGGTTAACCCCTAAATATTTAAAAGTGACAACCTTTGATTATCAGGTGGGGGTGAATACGGCAGACTTTGATGCAGACCAGGGTAAGAAAGCGTATTCCGATTTCAACCTTGATGTTGGTGTCGGCAAAACGTTTGCCAAAGGGTGGAAGAGTGGTCTGGTAGTGAAAAACCTCATTGCACAAGACTATAAAACGGTGCTGGGAAATACGATCAAAATTGAACCTCAGGCGCGTGCAGGCCTCTCTCACAGCACTGAGTGGTCAACGGTTGCCGTTGATATTGACCTGAATGAGAGTGATTCGACAGGGTTTGATGCCAGAACACAGTATGCTGGGTTTGGGGTTGAGCTTGATGCGTGGAACACCATTCAGCTGCGCGCAGGTTATCGCCATAACATGAGCGATAGTGACACCAGCATTATGACAGCTGGATTTGGCCTCTCTCCATTTGGTGTCCACATCGATGTGGCTGTAGCGGGTAATGACGATGAAGTGGGCGGCTCGTTTCAGCTGGGTTTCCGTTTTTAGCGACAGTTGTGCCCTACAAAACAGAAACGGCGGGGCTGAGTTAAT
>DRLG01000117.1 GCA_011053135.1 Chromatiales bacterium | reverse complement strand
TAACAGGGTGGCGCGGGTCATTGGGCCGACACCACCCGGTACCGGGGTGATCCAGCCGGCGCGTTTGGCGGCGGCATCAAAATCGACATCACCGATCAGTTTGCCATCAGCACCACGATTGATACCGACATCAATTACAATCGCACCAGGTTTGATCCACTCGCCTTTTACGATGCCCGGTTTGCCGACCGCCACCACCACGATATCGGCCCGCGAGACATGTTCGTGGGTAGTCTTGGTAAAGCGGTGGCAGGTGGTTACCGTGCAGCCAGCCAGCAGCAGCTCCAGCCCCATGGGTCGGCCGACGATATTGGATGCACCGACCACTACCGCTTCCATGCCGTGAAGCTCCCTGCCGGTATGTTCTAGCAGGGTCATGATCCCCAGTGGTGTGCAGGGGCGTAGTAGCGGGGTGCGCTGTGTCAGGCGACCGATATTGTAGGGGTGAAAGCCATCGACATCTTTATCCGGGTGGATCGTCTCGATCACAGTTTTGGGGTCGATCTGTGGCGGCAGCGGAAGCTGTACCAGAATGCCGTCGATGGTATTATCGTCATTGAGCTGTTCAATCAGCGCTAGCAGTGTCTGCTCACTGGTATCCGCCGGCAGGTCGTGTGATTTTGAGGTAAAGCCGACCTCGGCGCAGTCGCGCCGCTTGCTGTTGACATATAGCTCTGAGGCGGGATCCTGCCCCACCAGAATCACGGCGAGGCCGGGTGCGCGCATGCCATCAGCGAGGCGCTTTTCAACACGTTGTTTAACATTTTGACGAATCTGGCTGGCGATCGCGTTGCCATCGATGATTTTTGCACTCATGCCTATCACTGATACCCGGTTGAATTGAAGCCGCTATCCTACCTAAAATCCCTCAGTTATTCGAGGTGTAACGCTGGCTTTTTCGTGATTCAGAAAGCCTTTACGGCTGCTGCTTGCATGTTGCGATAAAAGCGTACGCGGCGTTGGTGAGCGTCCGTTGTGGGTGGTGAACGATACCGAGGGTGCGCCTGGCCGCAAAGTGGCCGCTGTGAGCGAGCAGGCTCTCATCAATCAATGTTTCGGGTAGCACGCTCCACCCCTGGCCGATTGAGACCAGCATCTTGATGGTCTCGAGATAGTTAGTTTCGAGCCGCACATTGAGAGGTTGTTGATCGCTGTTGAGGTGATGGTCGATCAGTTTGCGGGTAAAGGTGCCTTGTGAGGGGAGGATCGCGGCGTGCTGGGCGAGTGCCGCGGTGGTGATCTGATGCAGTGAGCAGAGCGGGTGGTCAAAGGCGGTTACCAGCACCAGTGGATCCTGCCAGATCGGGATCATCGTCAGCGAGCTCTCGACCCCCGATATGTTCAGTGGCGGTAGTGTCACCACCGCCAGTTCTAATTCACCCTGTTCGACCTTTCCGCAGGCCGCCTCTGAATCTAGAAAGTGGAGGTTGAGTTGCGCCGCAGGGTGCTGTTGAGCAAACTCTTTGAGTACCGCAGGCAGGCGGTGCAGGCCGATATGGTGGCTGGTGCCGATGCTCAGTTTTCCGCTGACTTCGCCGGAAAGGTTGTGGATGGCGCGGCGGCTATCTTCGACTTCGATGAGGATTTTCCGCGCGTGAGTCAATAGAGCACTGCCGGCGGAGGTGAGCTGTACCGAGCGGCCGATGCGGTCAAAGAGTCTCGTATCCAGCGCCCCTTCCAGTGCGGCGATCCGTTTGCTGATGGCGGGCTGAGTCAGGTGTAGCTGCTCAGCCGCCAGAGAAAAGGAGTGCTGTTCGGCGACGCAGACAAACGCCTTCAGGTCTGAAAAGTTCATGAGGGGTTATTTTATATATTCCTTGTAGGAATACAATAGATAATAAAGATGAATTAGATTAATGGGTCTGATCGGCGTATATTGCTCTCATCAAGCGCGCAGTCAGGTTCTCAAAAGAGCACAAAAGACGGGGGTAAATACAATGTCAAAGAGTACCTTATACGATAAATTGTGGGATTCACATCAGGTTCGTGAAACAGATGAGGGGGCGAGCGTCCTCTATATAGATCGGCATCTGGTCCACGAGGTGACCTCACCACAGGCCTTTGAGGGGCTGCGGATGGCGGGGCGAAAACCGTGGCGCGCTGATTCTGTGCTGGCGACGCCAGACCACAACGTGCCGACCACCGACCGCAGTAAAGGGATCGAAGAGGCGGTGGCCCGGATTCAGGTTGAGACGCTGGACAGCAACTGCGACGAATTTGGTCTGACCGAATATAAGATGGATGACCCGCGTCAGGGAATCGTCCATGTGGTTGGCCCGGAGTCGGGTGCGACACTGCCGGGAATGACGGTGGTATGCGGAGACTCTCACACCTCAACCCACGGCGCACTCGGCGCGCTCTCGTTTGGCATCGGCACCTCTGAAGTGGAGCATGTGCTGGCAACGCAGTGTCTGATCCAGAAAAAATCGAAAAACATGCTGGTGCAGGTGGATGGTCGGCTGCGTGATGGGGTTTCGGCCAAGGATATGGCGCTGGCGATTATCGGGAAGATCGGCACGGCTGGCGGTACCGGTTATGCGATCGAATTTGGTGGCGAGGCGGTGCGCGCCCTATCGATTGAAGGGCGCATGACGCTCTGCAACATGACGATAGAGGCGGGCGCACGTGCCGGAATGGTCGCGGTTGATGAAAAGACGATCGAATATGTGCGTGGTCGCACCTATGCGCCCAAGGGTGAGCAGTGGGAGCAGGCAAAAGCTGCGTGGCTTGAGCTGCACAGTGATGATGGTGCCGAATTTGATCGCGTGGTAACGATAGATGGCTCAGCAATTGAGCCGCAGGTAACCTGGGGCACCTCGCCGGAGATGGTGTTGCCGGTTAGTGGCGCGGTGCCGCGCCCCGAAGATGAGGCGGATAGTGTAAAGCGCGGCAATATTGAACGCGCGCTGGCCTACATGGGGCTTGAAGGCGGGCAGGCGGTTACGGATATCAAGCTTGATAAGGTGTTCATCGGTTCCTGCACCAATTCTCGCATCGAAGATCTGCGTGATGCGGCGGCGGTGATTAACGGTCGCCATGTGGCGGCGAGTGTTAATCAGGCG
>DRLG01000116.1 GCA_011053135.1 Chromatiales bacterium | reverse complement strand
TTCTTGCTTATATCTATGAGCAGGAGGGCAAGATCGATGCATCAGCAGAGCAGTGGGGGAACTGCGTAGTGAAGGCGCGCCCAGAGACCATACATGAATACCGCTGGTTTTCAGAGGTTGGAAAGGGTGAGATTTCCGCCTGCGTAAACACCAGTAAAATCGTCTCCGGGTTAAATGAAGGGCTGTTTGAGGCGGTCCAGCAAGCACGTTGCGCACCCTATATAGCTGCGAGTCGCTTTGGCTATATTGACAATATTGTCGCAACCACAGAAGAGTAGATTACAGGTGGGTAACCGAATAGTGAGCTTACTGGGGTGCCATTACGATGGTTAGGTGGATGAGCTGGGCGGCACTTCTCATTGCGAGCATTAGCCTGCTCGCCGCATCACTGCTCTCATATCAATATGTGGTTAATAAAGATGCTCTTGATGAGACGGCAAAAGATGAACTTAAACGGGTGACATCCCAGGCGGTATCGCAGATAGATAGCGTGTTAATGGGGGTGACACGTTCAGCGGAAAGACTGGCCAGTAAGATAGGAAACCATCGCCCTTCCGAGGCGGAGATGCGTGCTATGTTGCGCAGGACTTTACAGGAGAGCGAGAACTACTTTGGAGGCACCATTACCTTTCGGCCTTACGGTTACGATGAAAATAGGCGTCTCTACTCCGCCTACTATACTCGCCAGGATGGAAGGGGGACGTTTAGTTTTCAGCGTCTGGATGAGGTCTATGACTACACCTCATCTGAGTATGACTGGTATGTTGATGCGATGGCGAAAGGGAGTCGCTGGGGAGAGCCGTACTGGGATGAAGCAGCAAAAAGCTATCTGGTGACCTATTCGGCACTCTTTTATGAGGCGACGCCGGATGATATACAGGTGCCACTTGGGGTGGTGACGATTGATATTTCGATGAATCAGATCCGCTCAATTATCGAATCACTGGATCTTGGTCCAAGTGGTTTTGGTGCATTAACAACACGCGAGGGGAGCTATCTCTATCACCCCAATCAGGAGTATGTACAGACAAAGAAAAATATACGTGATATTGCGCAAGAAAAGGGGGACCCCAATCGCCTGATCATTGCGCAGGATATTTTAAGTGGGAAAGGGGGCGTTATCGACCATGTTAGCACCACTACCGGGCAGGCCTCATGGTTGATCTATGAATCTGTGCCTGTTTCAGGCTGGTCGTTACAGAATACGTTTATCAAAAGTGATCTCCCGCTTGATATTGATCACCTGCGAAAAGAGCTAATTAGAATTATTCTTTTAATCATCGCGTTTCTAATTTCAACTGCATTTCTTTTGCTGCGCGCATATCACGGAAATAAAATTAGTGTGTGGCTGTTTTCTGCCGCCTGTTCGCTGTTTCTGCTGATCGGGATCGGTGCTATCTGGTATCTCGCGCTATCACACTATTCAACAAACACGATTGTGGGCGCAAAAATATCAGACAAAGAGACATTGCGAGCAGTGATTAATGGTTACGTAGTGAAAAGCGAGGATAAACAGCTCTCCTCTCCATACTTTGTGCCGACAGGAGTCTATATTGATACCGTTGAGTTTCAGAGCTCAAATAACCTGCTGATCGCAGGGCGTGTATGGCAAGCCTATGCTGAAAATTATCCGGCTGAAATGAAAAAAGGGTTTTCGATTGGGCGAGCGAAAGATCTCCGGATAAAAGAGATAAGCCGCTCTCTGCATAAAGGGCAGGAGACAATTCAGTGGCGCTTTCAGGCGAACCTTAGAGTAAACCTCGACTATTCACGTTATCCGCTTGAGGTGGAGCATTTCAAGTTGCAGCTGCTAGCGGCAGAAACAGAGAGAAATGTAGTGCTGGTCCCCGATCTTGACGCCTATAAACTGGTTGCATCATCTCTATTACCAGGGCTAGATAGGGAGATATTCCTACCGGGGTGGAAGTTTTCAGATACTTTTTTTCTCTTACGTGAAGAAAATCACACAACCGACTTTGGCATCAAACAGAATATTGACCATGTGCTGTTTCCGACACTCTACTATTACATCGGGATTCAGCGTGTGTTTGTGGATGCCTTTATCTCCAATCTGACGCCACTTATTATTGTCGCCCTGGCGCTATTTGCGCTCTCTTTATTGCCAAGGGAGATTGAAGTGGGGCGTGTGCTGAGTATCTGTGTTGCAGTGTTTTTTGTCGTGGTGTTCTCACATCTCGATATTCGTAAACGTATCCCATCCGGTGAGATATTTTATCTGGAATATTTTTTCTTTGTGATCTATTTCTGTATTTTAATGGTGCCACTTAATGCCTTTCGACTGGCATTAAAGTTACCTTCGCGGCTATTTGAATATAAAGACGGCCTGATTGTTCAGGCGGCCTACTGGCCAAGTATGCTGGGAATATTCTTTATGATCACAGCGTGCAAATTTTATTAACAAATAGAGGTTGCAGATACCGCTTATAGATAGCGCTGCGGGTTTGGGGAGTATGAAGCTGATCAATATTTCAATTAATACCAGGGCATAAACAGATGGTTCATGTTGCAGAAAATAGCAGGCCTTATTTTGTTGCCTGGATTGCGCTGATAGTGCTCTTTTATCTGATAGCTGGCTATCTTGCGAGCAGTATTATGTATGAGGACAGGATGGAGTCAGAGGCGCGCCATCAGGAGCGGATCGATCCGAATAAAACAGAAAAGGGCAAGACTGCTCCCGATTATAAACAGCTGAGTAACGGGCAGCATAACCATCGGGAGGTAAACGTCGGCATCTATGTCGATCGGATTGAGACCATCTCGACAAAAGAGACGCTATGGACGGTCGATTTCTACCTCTGGTTTAACTGGAAGGGGGGTGGTATCAGACCGGGTGAGACTTTTCATATCGTTGATGGAGAGATTCTGTCGAAGGAGTTAGTGAACTCCTCTCACGATGGTGACAGCCATTACGAACTCTATCGGGTTGCGGCACGCATTACCAAGATGTTTAATATCACCCGTTACCCGCTGGATAACCATCAATTGACGATACGTGTAGAGGAGAGTGATGAGCAGTGGGCGCAGTTGCAATATGTGCCCGACCTTGAAGGTACAACATACAGTTCGCGTGTGGCGGTGCCGGGTTACAGAATTCACCGTAGCGACCTGGTGAATAAGCCGCACGCCTATAAGAGTAGCCGGGGTGACCCTCAATCACCTGCTGCTGATAAAACAGTCTACTCACAATTGACCTATGCATTAGGGATTGAGCGACCCGACTGGGGGCTCTACTTCAAGATGTTTCAAGGGCTATTCGCGGCTGTTGCCATTGCGCTCCTTGCCTTTCTTCTGGCGCCCGCCTCAGGTGATCGGATAGGGCTGGGAGTCGGCGCTTTTTTTGCTGCTGTCGCAAATAGCTATATTAATCTATCTGAGTTGCCGGGTGTGGGGCGTGTAACATTAACTGATATGGTGAATGGCATCGGCATGATCACCATATTGTTAACAATTTTTTCTTCGATTATTTCATCACACCTTGCAGAAGTAAAAGAAGAGGTTAAAGCCGCACGTTATTTTGATCGAGTGTCATTGGTTCTGTTTGCTGTAAGTTTTGTGGTCGTGAATATTTCGATTTTTCTGTCTGCAGCATCTAGCTGAGCAATGGCATTAGCAGTAGTGGGTGTATACACTGTTCCTTACTCATTAAGAGCATCTTCTAAGGGGGTAATGATGAAATCATTTATAAACAGATCGACGATAGCTTCAGAAAAACGATTCTCAAATAGCTTTCTGAATCAGCATGAGGCTAAGCCATTAGTGCCAGTAATGGTTGATAATCGTGTCACAGCAACGGCTCAGCGCCAGTTGATCTCATCGATTAACAGCCAGGCAAGGGGGGCGCAGCTAGCAACCGATGAAGAGCTGCTTCAGGGGAGATTCACTTCTATCCAGCGGGCAGAAGATGAATTTCTGCTACAGAAAAAGGAAAATAGAACTGGGTTGCCTGATGGTCTGAAAAAAGGGATGGAGAGTCTATCTGGCTACTCACTGGACCATGTGAAAGTTCATTACAACTCGAACAGGCCGGCGACAGTTAATGCGCATGCATATGCTCAGGGCGCTGATATTCATCTAGCAGGCGGGCAGGAGAAGCACCTTGCACATGAGCTGGGGCATGTGGTTCAACAGATGGAGGGGCGGGTGAAAGCAACGACGAATATTGCAGGTCTTGCGGTTAATGACAATCCTGCTCTGGAGCGTGAGGCAACAGTGATGGGCGAAAGAGCATTGCAGTTTTCAGCTATAAATTCACCGCAGAACCCTTTGTTTATAAAACAGTCAGATAGCGGGTTTCCACTTCAAAGAGTTATTCAGCTGGCAATGGATGCCGGCAATGGGACGCAGTGGCATATTCATCATGGGCATATAAAGCTCGGCAACCTTACCAGTTCAAGGGTTGAATTTAATGGTCGGACCGCTAAGGAGATTCTAAAAGAGCTGGGTGAGAAGATTAACCGCCATAAACTAAATATATCCGGGGCGTTAGCGGCAAGCTTCAGAGAGTGTATCGATTATATAAAAGCGAATTGTTGATGCCCTGAAAGGAGGCTGTATATTGTGGCTGCTCCATCAGTTGCTGCTATCACTGAGTAGTCACTTTTGATGGGAACGGTTTATCTTCGTTTGTGAGGCATACTCCCATGCTGCAGACTCGATTTCTGCCGTTGCGCTTGGCCAGGTAGAGGGCGTCATCAGAATGTTTAATCAGAGCCTCTGCACTCATACCGTCATTGGGATAAGTTGCGATGCCAATGCTAACGGAAACAATATTGCCCGGCTGGTTTTCTCGTCCTTTAAATGGGTGTTCGGCGATCTGTTTACGGATTGAATTGGCAAGCGATAGCGCCCCTTTCTTATCGGTCTCGGGTAGTACAATGACAAATTCCTCACCGCCATAGCGGGCGACGATGTCGATTTTTCTTGCGCGCAGCTGTAGCATTGATGCTAACTGTTTTAATAAAGCGTCGCCCATAGGGTGGCCGTTCCTGTCATTGAATATTTTGAAGTAATCGACATCAAGAAATATCAGCGATAGTTCTCTGTTATAGCGGTTTGCGCGGGAGACCTCTTCGGTAAAACGTTCTTTAAAGTAGCGGTGGTTATATAGCTGTGTCAGACCATCTCTTTGTGCCAGGTGATTGAGCTCTTTGTTCTCATCCTTTAGACTTTCAACCATCTTCTGGCTCTGTTGCCCTTGCTGGATTTTATCAATAACACGGTTAACCATGGTTGATATTGAGTCAAGATCATCAAACGGTTTCATTAAGTAGTCAAAAGCACCAGCCCTGAGTGATTTTACTGATGTTTCGAGGGAGGCATGGCTTGTCATGATCACGACTTCAATCTCAGGACTTGCCGCTTTAATCTTTTCCAGGAGTTCAATTCCATCCATGCCATCCATCCGGATGTCGGTTATAACGAGATGTATAGGAGCCTTTTCAAGAATGCGTATGCCTGCCTCAGCGCTGGCAGCAGACATCAGTTTATGGCCATCATCCTCAAGTACCTGGCTAACAATATCTCTAATACTCGCCTCATCATCTACAACAAGAATATTAATGCTTCGTAGTTCACTGTTCATAATTGTCGCCTCA
>DRLG01000115.1 GCA_011053135.1 Chromatiales bacterium | reverse complement strand
TATTAACCAGTTCATGATTCGGTTTCTGGAGGTCGTGAATGAATTCGGAGAGTAGCTGATAGCGCCGTTCTGGCTTGAGATGTGTCGCCTTTTTAAGTGCGCCATCGACCCATTCGGGCAGTGATGAGTTGTGCGTTTTGGCTGGGATATAGGCGACATGTTTGAGGATATTTTTTGACAGCGGTTTACCGTACGGAAGGTGCCCGCCGGTGAGCATTTCGTAGGTGATGACGCCGAGTGAAAAGATATCGGAGCGATTAGAGGCTGGCTGCTCTAAAAAGTATTCGGGTGCTGCGTAATCAAAAGTGCCTAGCAGTTTTCCACGCTCAATGGGGGCGCTGATCTCCTGGATGCCCGCGATGCGAGTCGATCCAAAATCAACAATCTTCACGGTGTCATGTTCATCGATCATCAGGTTTTCAGGCTTCAGATCCTGATGCAGCATCTCCAGACGATGAAAACCGCGTAACCCCTGTGCCACCTGCTCGACAATATTGCGCACCTCAGGAAGGGTGCATTCCGGGTGGTCATCAATCCATGTGCGGAGTGTCTGGCCTTCGATATATTCTGTTATGTGGTATAAAAAGCGTCGCTGCTGTCTGGGCTCAAGCACCTTTAAAACATGGTTGTTGTTGATGCGGCGACCCACCCACTCCTCATGCAGAAAGCCGTCGATATATTCAGCATCATCTTCAAAGTTTACCGAAGGTGTTTTGATCGCCACCATCTTGTCGCTATCGCCATCAACCGCGAGGTAAAGCTGTGAGCGATTGCTGGCGTGCAGCTCGCGCAGAATTTTGTAGCCATCCAGTACCATGCCGGGTTCAAGGTGTGGTGGGAAAGGCAGGTCAGTGAGATGCTGGAAAAACTCTTCTTCATTTTGCAGCGGCAGATGTTCAATCACAACAACCTGGCAGGTGGCGTTATCATCACTGCCATTTTCCAGCGCGCGCCGCACCAGCTGTTTTGCCGCGCGTTCCGGTTGGTCGCGCATCTCTCGCAGGATGGCAGTTAACTCTTTATGGCTAAGGTGCTCATGTACACCGTCGGTGGTTAACAAAAAGAGGTCGCCCGTCTCTAGCGGAAGATTTCGATAGTCGATTTCTACCAGGGTATCGGCTCCCATGGCGCGGTTGAGAAAGGCCTTTTCATTGCTTGCCCAGGTCTGGTGGTCACGTGTCATGCATTCAAGGTCACCCTGTTTTGACATGTGATAGATGCGGCTATCGCCGACATGAAATAGATGGGCGGTGGTGGATTTGATCACTACCGTACTTATTGTCGTGAGCAGATTTTGAGCGGTGGCGCCCGCGCGCTGATTTTGGCTATAAAGCCAGTGGTTGAGTGCCCCCAGGATGCGTTGTCCCGATGATTTTACCGTCCATGATTCAGGTGTACTGAAGTAGTCGTTGAGAAAGCCGCGCACACAGGATTCGGCAGCCTCACGCCCCCCTTCAGCGCTGCTGACACCATCAGCAATAATCATCGCAACGCCTTTGGTGGTGAGCGTCGGTTCCTCTGGCACCATGATGCCGCAGGAGTCTTCATTTTGGGGCTTATTGCCTTTTTCGCTGTATTGACCGGCGTTGATTGTGAGTGATGTTGTCATGCGTGGATATTGCCTTATCTACAATAAAAATGCATCGCGTCGCAGCCAGGCCGGTAACCAGATCGGCAGCCAGAGTGGCGCAGGTCACGACGCGATGGTGAAGGGGGCTATTTAATGTCGATCATCTGCACGGTACCGTCAGGCATCGTTTCGGCCATCTGTCCTTTGGGCTCTTCAAGAAAAAAGAGGATCAACGCAAAGACAACGCCAGCTGTAATGCCGATCACCATGAAAAACTGATCATAGTCCACCAGTGAATTTACGGTTAGAAAGGCAACGGCACCGACGTTTCCATAGGCGCCCGCCATGCCGGCGATCTGCCCGGTCATACGCCGCTGTACCAGTGGTACCATCGCAAAGATGGCGCCTGAGCCCGCTTTTGAAAAGATGCCAGCAAAGATAGTGATGGCGACAACCAGCCAGACAGGCCACGACTGCTCAACCATTCCTAGTACCAGGTAACTAATGGTGATACCGGCAAAGACGATGATCAATGTCAGCTTGCGGCCGATGTTGTCGCTTAACCAGCCGCCGCCAGGGCGTGCCACCAGGTTGATAAAGGGGTAGATTCCGGCGAGCAGTGCGGCTGTGATTTTGGGGAGTTCAAACCACTCTACATAGAACATTGCCAGTATTGAGACCACCGCCAGTTCAGTGCCAAAGGTGACAAGGTAGGCCCAGTCGAGAATGGCGACCTGTTTAAACTTATAGCGGTGTAGCGCGGGCACAGGCTTTTTAAGTACGTGGCTATTGACGTGCCAGATCTTCCAGATCTTTACCAGGTAGATGGCGAATAGTGTTGCGTAGATGGCATAGCAGGTGGCATCACCAAGCAGCCCCATCTGTGCTGGTGAGAGTTTCCAGGTGAGCGCCCCCAGCGCGAGGAACAGTGGGATGTTCATTAAAATATAGAGGATCAGGTCGGCGCCACTAGTGACCTCCATCGCGCCACTTTTTTTCGGTTTGAAATAGGTTGACCCTTTGGGGGTATCGGTCACGCTGAAAAAATAGAACAGACCGTAGGCGATGGCAGCGATGCTGGCAGCGGTAATCGCGATGCGCCAGCTATCGTCACCGCCAATCGAGGAGGCGATGAACGGTAGTGTGACCGATGCACCTGCAGCGCCGAAGTTACCCCAGCCGCCGTAGATCCCCTGTGCAATGCCGGTCTGCCTGGCGGGGAACCATTCGCTGATCATCCGGATACCGACCACAAAGCCCGCACCGATAAAGCCGCAGAGAAAGCGTAAGATTGCGAGCGCTTCATAGCTGTTGGCCCAGGCGAAGGCGATACTGATGATTCCACCGAGAAGAAGGATCGCACAGTACATGATGCGCGGCCCATATTTGTCTACCAGCATGCCGACAATAACGCGCGCCGGAATGGTGAGGGCAACGTTAAGAATCAGTAGCACTTTGGCCTGTTGCTCTGTCAGGGAGAGCCCTTCCTGGATAAAGGGCATCAGAGGACCGAGTCCCAGCCAGACCACGAATGACATAAAGAAGGCAAACCAGGTCAGGTGCAGAATGCGTGTTTTACCGGAAAATCCGAGCAGGGTAAATTTCGAATGATCGGTGTTACTTGCTGGTGACATGGTTGTCGCTCCGTTGCGAGAGTGGTAATGCGCTCCTACTAAGCAAGTTTCGTGCCACTTTATTAATCCC
>DRLG01000114.1 GCA_011053135.1 Chromatiales bacterium | reverse complement strand
CTCTATAACAAGATTGACCTCAGTGGCCGACAGGCCGCTATCGAGAAGGTGGATGGCATTAGCCAGATCACGCTCTCAGCCAAAGGTGGTGAAGGGGTCGATCTTCTACGTGAACACCTGAAAGAAAAGATGGGGTACAGCAGCACTGCCGAAGGTCTCTTCATGGCGCGACGCCGACACCTCGATGCTTTGCAGCGTGCCAAAGTGAATCTGTTAACAGGCAGAGATCAGTTAGAACATAACCACTCCGCTGAGCTGCTTGCCGAAGAGTTGCGGCAGGCACAACAGGCGCTGGGTGAAATTACCGGTGAGTTTAGTAGTGATGATCTGCTGGGTGAGATCTTCTCCAGCTTCTGCATTGGAAAATAAGAGCTCCATAAGCTTTTCCTTTCGCGCCTGTGTCGTGAAGGCTTCATTATGTGCAACCGCTCTGCGGCATCCGATGTCTCTGTGCTGGCTTACTATATCAGTATTCAACTTTCAGGCTGTGTTGAGGCTTGCAATAGGCGCTAGTGATGTTAAAAGAATTTACACCCATAGTAGAAGGAAACCGTAAACTGTATAGAAAATCTATAGTTATAAATATGGCGCATCTTTTGCTTCTAATCTTATGTAAAGCTGAAAATGTTAACCATGGGTCTAAGGAGCCTCTGATTAATGGTCACATCGAGATTGCTGCCCGGAGGGATTTTGATTTCCAGTCCATTACACTTTGCTAGCAATGAGAGACGAGGTAATTAATCAGAGGTTCCCTAAATAACTAAATAAAAGAAGGGGAGATACAATGAAAAAGATAATCGCGTCAACCATACTAGCCATCGCCAGCACAGGGGCAGTGGCTGCCCCGATGACAATGATTGATCAAGGGGCGAATTTTGACTACCAGACTTTATCAACAGATCTTTATACTTCTCCCTGGGATAGTATTGATTACAGCACTTTCGATTTCAACACTGCAACCGGTTGGTCTAATGGCAATGCGGCCTTTGGTAACAGGCCGGGGGATTACACGACTTATTGGGCAGCCGATACTGATCTGGCACTGCAAACTGAATTTGATTTTAGCGGCGTAGCATCTGATCTTACGCTAAATGTTGCCTCAGATAACGGCTTTGTTATTTTCCTTAATGGCACTAAAATCGCTCAGGAGAATGATGAAGGTTATACTTCATACTGGGAATATACGCTCAATATAGATCCATCATTACTGCTACAGGGGAGCAATAGCATTCAGGTTCTTGCTGAAGACCATGGTGTATTGACCTTTTTTGACATGAAGCTCTCCAGTTCTAATGTGGTTGCATCAGTCCCTGAGCCAGCAACGATTACGCTATTAGCCGCTGGGCTAATTGGCCTTTCTCGTATCCGGCGCAACAAAAACGGCTGATAAGCTTATCGGCCCATTAAAAGCCAAACCCTAAACAGGGTTTGGCTTTTATATATGGAAAGGCTGGCTGTGATCTCTCTGTTTTCAATGAGTGTTATCAGCCGCGCGCTTCGATATCGCTCTTAACACAGCGCAACACCCCATAATCAAATTCGCCACCCAGCGCTTCAAACACCGGTTTTAATTTACCATCGTCACGCTGCTCTATTTCAAAGCGGATCGCTTTAAGTGATTTTTCATCAAGGTCAACGGCATCTTTAAGTTCTATCTCACTTTGTGCAATGGCACTGGCCAGGTGGTTGTAGACGGTGTTTAAAGTGAGGTCACGTTTATGTGCGACCTCCAGCGGCTTCATGCCGTTGCAAACAAGGTTGATGGTCTCTGCGGTGGTGTCGTTAATTTCATCCCTGGCTTCGCCTTCATATTCAGCAATCACGGCGAGAAACGCATCGCCATAGGCTTCAAGTTTGCGATCACCAACGCCGGAGATACGGCTTAACTGCTCCAGGGTTTGTGGCCGACGATCCACCATCTCCATTAACGTTGCATCATGGAAGATCATATAAGCCGCAATGCCCTGCTCGGCGGCAAGCTGTTTGCGTTTATCACGCAGCGCATTCCAGAAGGCGGTATCGGTTGCTTTACCGAAGGGGGTCTTTGAACGTTGTCTGCCGGAGGGGCCTTTCTTAATCATCTTACGTAGGTGTAACTGTGTTTCACCACGCAAAACGGGGCGGCTCTCATCAGTCAGTCGCAGTCCGCCGTGACCATCAATATCAACAGTCAACAGACCGTGTGATATCAGCTGGCGATAAAGGGTGCGCCACTCAACGGAGGTATGTTCTTTGCCAATACCGTAAGTGCTCAGCTTGTCATGAGAAAACTGTTTGATGCGGTCGGCGTCACTACCACGCAGCACGTCAATTAAATAGTTAACCCCGAAGCGTTGACCGGTGCGGTGCACACAGGATAGAGCCTTTTGCGCCGCGACGGTGGCGTCCCAGGTTTTAGGTGGTGACAGGCAGTTATCGCAATTGCCGCAGGGTTCATCGAGCGTATCACCAAAGTAACGCAACAACGCCTGACGGCGGCAGCTGGTCAGTTCACATAGCCCGAGCATCGCATCGAGTTTATGTCGCTCTGTTCGTTTAAATGTTTCGTTGGCATCTGAACCCTCCTGCATCTGCCGCAGTGTGATTACATCCTGTAGCCCATAAGACATCCAGGTATTAGCGGGCTGTCCATCGCGCCCGGCGCGGCCGGTCTCCTGATAATAGGCTTCGATACTTTTGGGCAGATTGAGGTGAGCGACAAAGCGGACATCCGGTTTGTCGATCCCCATCCCAAATGCAATGGTAGCGACGATGATGACCCCCTCCTCGCGCAGAAAACGCTCCTGATGCTGCTGGCGAACTTCATTACTGAGCCCTGCATGATAAGGTAGCGCGCGTAGCCCTTTACGACTCAACCATGCGGCGGTGTCATCAACACGCTTTCTTGAAAGGCAGTAGACAATACCTGCCTCACCGTCATGTTCGTTGCGAATAAAACGGTAGAGCTGTTCGCGTGCGTTGCCGCTGTTTTCTGAAATACGGTACTGAATATTGGGGCGATCAAAACCGTTGTTAAAAACCCTGGCATCATGCAGCGCAAGGCGTTCGATGATCTCCTTGCGTGTCGTCTCATCGGCGGTAGCGGTGAGTGCGATGCGTGGAATCTTTGGAAAGCGTTCATGCAGGATTGAGAGCTGAATATATTCCGGGCGAAAATCATGCCCCCACTGCGAAACACAGTGCGCCTCGTCGATCGCGAACAGCGAAACGGTGCACTGCTCCAGCAGAGCAAGGGTACGCGCCATCATCAACCGTTCCGGGGCAACATAGAGTAGGTCTAGCTCACCACTGCGTACCTGCTGCTCAACCGCGGCTGCCTGTTGCGAGGTCAGCGAAGAGTTGAGATACGCAGCGCGAATACCGTTTTGATGCAGCGCTGCCACCTGGTCCTGCATCAACGCGATCAACGGTGAGACCACAACCGCGATGCCGTCGCGCACCAGCGCCGGGATCTGAAAGCAGAGTGATTTACCGCCGCCCGTCGGCATCAGCACCAGCGCGTCGCCGCCAGCGATAATTTGATCGACAACCTCATCCTGCATTGGGCGAAACTGCTCATAACCAAAAACGTTACGCAGTGTTTGAAGGGCGGGGGTTTCGATCTGCGGGAGATTATTCATAGCGGTATATTATACAGACCAGGGAGGTAATCCTGTTAATTACAAGGTTCGCTTTTATCGGGTCGACAGCCCCGGTCACTATTGCTTACTATAAGAAGTCGGGAATTGATAATAATGTTCAGCAGCATAAGGGCAATGGAGGATAGGTTGATGCACTGGAAAAAAATAACGCTGCTCCTGGTGCTGGTTGGCGTTGTAATCACGGGTTGTTCACCGCTGGTTAACAGACAACAAGAGCTGATTTCAGACGTTGTTTTGAGGCAGCATGATCTGATTGCAGACGTTGTATTGCAACAAGATCATTTAGCCCCGGTTCGTAGTAGAGTTGCGTGTGAAGGGTTTTTCAGGGAAATATTTGAAAGAATAGATGATGGTGGCTATTGGTCCGCAACCTATACGCGTGCTGGATGGGTTCAGCGAGCAGGGGTGATCAGCGTTAATTCGGTGGCAAGTTCTGTTAGTTTTGAGGGTCGGCCAGGAATGGCGTTTATCAGTGGTGATGCTAATTATAGTTCGTCAGATGGGCCGGAGGTTGTTACTGTGACCATCAGACAAGCAGGTTCAATCTCGGAGCATGATTCACGTGCTGGCGGTGGTCAGAATCTCGTTGACTTGCAATGTAAGGTGGTTGGTGAAACAGGTTGGCTGGTTCAGGGTTTTTATGTAGACCCAGAGAATTCATTCGATACAGAATACAGGTACCAGTGGGCTACCAGCTTCGCATTTATTCCTGGAACCTTAAACTAACTAAATTAGATGTGGGCCACAGGCCCGGCGCTATTCATGGGCACGGCCATAGCTTTTGCTAACAAATGGCCGCTCGATAAACCCTGCTTGCTGGTTGAGGCAGAGCGCGACCACAAAAAAGAAGTTACATAGAAGATTACAGAAGCGGTGCAGGATGTCGGGAACCTCTATCCCCTCTTTGTCGATGCGTACCATCAGGCGGATCGCCTTTTTGGCGGCAGAGCGTGCGAGATGCAGCTGTGGCGATGGCTGTGGTCCGCGCGGTAGTACAAAACCATCGATCTTTCCTGCGATCGCCTGTTGATAATTGTGGTAGCGGGCGAGCAGCCATTTCAGATCCGCTTCATCGATGGCGAGGCGGCCACGGATCGAACCGTTAAGGTGGTAGATCAGGGGTTGCAGCTGCTCAAGGTCTCTGGAGATGTCGCGACTCTTTTCCGGGAGAAGCGTGATGATAGCGCCGATATGGCTGCAAAGTTCATCTGTTGCCACTTCAAAATCGCACAGCGACGAGGTCTCATAGATAAAGGGGTAGCAGAGCTCATCCCGACTCCTGGGTCTCTTCAGTGTCATGCGCTACCTCGGGAGTACGACGGGCGGATTGCGTTCAAGGTCGATATCGACCGGCACGCCGTAGGCGGTTGAGAGTAGCGCTTCGGTGAGCACTTCCGAGGGGGTGCCGATAGCGACCATCTCCCCTTTATCGAGCAGGCAGAGTCGATCACAGAAACGGGCGGCGAGACTGAGGTCGTGGATCGCGACAATGACTCCGTGCTGTTCTCGTGAATAACTTTTTAGCACCTCCATCACGGCCAGCTGGTAATGGATGTCGAGACTGGCGATCGGCTCATCGACCAGCAGCGCCTCTGGTTCACCGGCCAGCACCCGCGCCAGCCACACCCTGGCTCGTTCACCGCCGGAGAGATGGTCGATATTGCGATCCCGAAATGCCACTATCCCGGCGCGTTCAATTGCACGTTCGATCGCCGTCTCATCTTCATCGCCCCACGGCATGCGACCGAGCGCAACGATGTCGTGCACAGTTAGTGACCACGCACTGCTGACCGCCTGCGGTTGAATGCCGACGACACGGGCACGTTCATGTGGCGGGATCGAATCGGCCGCGCGACCTTCGATGGTGATGTCGCCTGCGGCGGGCAGCAACCCGGCGATCGCATGCAGCAAGGTCGATTTCCCCGCGCCGTTGGCACCGATCAGGCCCAGCAGTTCACCTCGGTGCAGTTCCAGCGAGACCGCTTTAAGGCGCTGTTCAACTGTAAGATTGTCGGTTGAGATCAGAGCCACCGTTTGCGCTCCCTCCAGACCAGCCAGACAAAAAATGGTGCGCCGATTAGCGAGGTCAGCACCCCGAGTTTGAGCTCTCGCCCGAGCGGCATACCGCGCACTGCAATATCGGCAAGGCAGACCAGGATCGCGCCGAGCAGCGCGGCGGGGATCAGAAGTCTCTCTGGTCGATGGCCGACAAACGGGCGCAACATGTGGGGTACCAGCAGCCCGACAAAGCCGATCGCCCCCGCCACTGACACCGCCGAGCCGACCAGGCAGGCGGTTCCTAACACGATGATCCGACTTCCCTTTTTAACGGACTGCCCCATGCTTTCCGCAACCAGCTCTCCCAGCGAAAGTGCCGCCAGCAGGCGTCGTTGCGATAAAATTAGTGCTGACCCAATAATAAACGCCGGGAGTAAAACAATAAGGCTATCTAAACCACGGTTGGAGACCGAGCCCATTAACCAGAAGACCAGCTCCTGCATCGCATAGGGGTTGGGGGCGAAGTTGAGCACCACCGCGAGGGCGGCACCGGCGACGGTTGAGATCGCAAGCCCCGCCATAATCACCAGTGCCGGGCGGCCAGAACCGGCAAGCAGCAGCATAAAGAGCAGCGCCGCGCCGGCACCGATCAGCCCCGCGACTGCCGTAGCAAGCGTGCCGAGGCTGGCAAAAACACCAAAATAGAAGACGGTCGCCGCCCCCAGTGCCGCCCCCTGGCTGGCACCGACCAGCCCCGGTTCAGCCAGCGGATTGCGCAGTAGCCCCTGGAGTGCCGCGCCACTCAATCCGAGTGCCGCTCCGACAATCAGCGCCAGCAGGGTGCGTGGCAGGCGGATTTCGCCGATGATTAACGCCGCCTCGGAGGGCTCACCCTGGAGCCAGCCGCCCAGCCCCTCCAGAACCGCAACCGGTGTCGAACCAAAACCGAGCGAAAGCGACGCGACGAGCAGCAACGCAGATAGCAGCAGAGGCGTTAGATAGCGTTCAATTAACCGCGTCATCGGCTGCGCTGTTCCCGTAGCTGTTCGATCAGCTCCCATGTCCACGGTCCGGGGCATTGCCACTGCCAGTAGCTGCTGCTAAGCCAGCGTTTTTCCGGGATGGCGCGGTGTAGCGCCGGGTGTTTGGCAAACTGGTTGGCGAGCGCCGGTGATTTTGGCGCAGACCACATCACCACATCGGGCGGATCGGTGACCAGCTGTTCGAGATCGAGCGACTGGTAGCCGTCGGACTCAAGGTAGTTGCGCCACCCTGCGCGCTGGATCACATCGTTTTCAAAGGTCTGCCGGCCGGTACCGATGCCGTTTGCGCCCAGTAGAAGCAGCCGCTCCGCGCTGCCCGACAGAGGGGTGGCTGCTGGTGGCTGGCTCGCCCGGGCCGCCGGCAACCCAATTAAAGAGAGAAAGCGCCGCTCGTACTCCACCACATCGGGCAATGTGCGTGGCAGCGGCAGCACCTCAACAGCCATCTTGAGGGCAATAAGCCGCTGGCGCAGAATCAGCGCGTTGAATTCGCCGCTGAGGATCAGGTCGGGTTTTAACTGAAGAATCTGTTCCAGTGAGCCGTCATGAACGGGCCACTCGTCGCCAATCCACTCAACCGGGTACTGTTTTAGCAGTGGTGATAACGCCACGACCTGTGAGCGATCGGCATACTTTGCCAGTAGCCAGTCGCTGCACAGGTCGAGGGATAAGATTTTAGCTGGGGGACTAGAAATTCCAGTCGACGGCAACATAGCCAGTGCGACCGCGAGTACCGTAGCTAAAGATTTCTTCATACGCTTCATCAGCAAGATTTTCGACGCGTCCACTTAGTGTCAAGTTGTCTGTGACATCATAGCTTGCACCGACATTAAACAGCCAGTAATCAGGGACGGTGTTGTTACCGATGTCGAGAATCTCGTCACGATAGAGCGCCTGTCCCCAGATGCGTCCACTGGTTAAGAAGTAGCTAGCGGTGATGTTAGCTGCCAGGTCTGGAACGCGCAGGCGTTTACTCTCTACGCCACTGGTGTCTGTTTCACTTGCATCTAGCCAGGTGAACGCACTGTTTACGTTAAACTTTTCCCACATTGCCCCAGCGGTAAGTTCAACACCGCTGTTATCTGCCCGGTTAACATTTTCTAACTGACTGTTTGGCCAGGCACCGACAGAGCGAATCAGATTGGTGGTCTCATGTTCGAACAGGGTGAGGCTGCTGTTGTAGTGGTTGGCCTGGAACTCAATACCAACCTCAGTGCTTTTGCTCTCTTCGGGTTTTAACAGAGGGTTGTTGGTGCCCCAGGTCGTGTCATAGAGTTCGGTCAAGGTAGGCGCCTTAAAGCCAGTGCCGTAAGTGCTTTTAATGCGCCAGGCATTACCGAGCTTATAAGAGAGCGTTGCGCGATGCGTATTCTGACGGCCAAAGGCGCTGTGGTCATCACTGCGAGCACTTAGTGAAACATCAAGCCCTCCCACGTTAATCAGCCACTGTAGATAAGTTCCTGTGATATCGAGGTCATATTTGAAGGTGGCTGACTTGAATGTCTCCTTGATGGACTCTGCGCCAAACTGCACGGTATGGTTGTCATTAATGACAAAGCTGCTCTGGTAGTCGATCACATTACGGTCAGTGAAACGGTATGATATGCCAAACCCAGCATCGCTCTCGGTATCATTTTGTGTGTTGGCAAACTGAATCTGGCTCTGTAGGCGGCCATTCATTGCGGGGGCGGCGATTGTCCAGGCGATGCCCTGCGTTTGTTGATCCTGCTTGTTGGTTGTGCTGTCGGTTGCAATACCATTTAGCCCATCCCAGCCATCAAATTCGTATAATGAATAGCTTTTGTTAAAGTTAATCCAGGTTTGAAAGGCTTTATGGTCGTAGCCGGTTGTCAGTTTATAGGCCTCCTGCTCAAAGCCATCTTTTTCACTATTGCCATTTTTTTCGTTGGCAGCGGAAATGCCGTCGGTGGTGAGATTGCTGGTGGCGATCATGTAGTGCCAGCCATCTTTACCGTCACTGATCTGTGTGGTGGTTGAACGGCTGCCAAGCCCGCCGACCGTCACATTGACGTTACCGCGGAATCCCTCCTGCCCCTTCAGGGTGGTGATGCTGATGACACCCGCAGCGGCATCATTACCATAAAGTGTACTTTGCGGCCCCATCAACACCTCAATTTTGTCGATTCCTTCGAGTGTTAGCTGTGTCAGGTCAAACTCACTGGTAGAGGCATCACTCATCCGAATCCCATCTATCAGTATCAGCACATGGTTGGCCTCATTACCGCGCACACGTATTTGAGTTTGACTGCCGCGGTTGCCAGTTGAGGTGACGAGTAAAGAGGGTACCTCTAGCAGCGCATCGCTAATATATTTTACACCGCGCTCGCGAAGCTCCTCTCCGGAGAGCACCACAACGGATGATCCCACACTGGTGATGGGCTGTTCGATTCGTGAAGCACTGACGACGACCGGGGTGAGCGTTGCACCGGTTTCTGCAAGTGCGCCTGGTGAAAATGTGAGCAGTGGCTGTGCCAGTCCGGCAGCTACCAGAATAGAAAATTTACGCATGGTCTCTCTCCATTAAACAGACGTTAAATAAAAAAGCGCTGTCAAACGGAAAACTCCGTGCCGACTACAGATGTGATTTAGAGAACGAATTGACGAGTCGAGGCGACTGGCCATACTCGCTCGCCAGCAACACCCCCGTGTAGACGAACAACAACGCATCGCTGGCAGGTCTCCTGGCTATCGGTTCACGCGGTTGAAAGGCACCTTCCCAAATAATCTACATGAAGAATCAAGCAGTTATTCAGTGGTAAAACAGTCGTAAACGTCTGTCCTTTACACCCTTACCGATTACAGTTGCGGGGTCAGCTTCATTAACCTGTCAATAAGCTTTTGACAGGTGTGAATTCCCATTTTAATCCCGTTAGGGAACCATCGATTGATTGAGAGGCGCACTTTACACGGTTCGTAAAATGAGGGCAACCAGCGCCCGTTGGGGTGCCGGGTGAGAGTTGATCATTAGCGGGTGAATAGATATTTGGAGAAGTGAAAATAAGGTTGTAAAATTCCTTTGCAAAAAATACTTATAATAAAAATAACAAGGGATGACGCAACATGAAGTCCGGGCGCATATTGCCAAAAATGGTGCTACTGCTGTTGTTTAGCCTGGTTTCACTCATCTCCCCTGCGTGGAGCGGTGGTTACACCGTTGAGCAGTTATTTCTACTGCCGCTCGATGAGCTGATGGGGGTGGCCGTTGAGATGGTCATCCTCCCCTGATCACTTTTTGGGTAGATCCATTGCGCAGCGCAGCCCGAGGTCAGGAAAGGCTGACTCCGGCCTGAGATAAAAACGGTAGCTGGTGCGATTGAAATGACTGATCGCATAGTGCCCCATTCCGCCCCAGCCACCACCGCGCACCACTTTAAAAATTTCACCGTAGTCGCTGGATTGATAATCGTTGCCTGGGTATTGTTGGTACCAGTCAGCCGTCCATTCCATTACGTTGCCAGCCATGTCGAAAACACCGTAAGGCGATCGCCCTTTAGCGTAATGTCCGACGGGCGCGACACCGTTATCCCACCCCTCCCCTTCGCCGGAATTAGAGTACCCTTTATGCCACTCATCGCCCCACGGATACTCATAACCTCTGGTGCCGCGCGCCGCTTTTTCCCACTCCATTTCAGTTGGCAGACGTTTACCACGCCACTGACAGTAGTCATTGGCATCGCCCCAGGTGACACCGGAGACAGGCAGATTGTGCTGCTGCTGTTGCTGCTTTTCGATCGCATCTAACAGTGTTTCGCGTGAGGTGGTTTGTGTATTCATATCGAGTTTGAAAACCTCGTCGGCGAGGCGTCGAAGTACGTCATCATTGGCGATATTGAGGATCGGTCGTATCAGCAGGTAGCCGTTGTCACGCCAGGTGGTGGGCACGGTTCTGTTTTTCAGGACTACAAACTCTTTATACTGTTCGTTCGTAACCTCATAGCGGTCGATATAAAAGCCATCGAGCGAGACCTCTCGTTGCGGGCGCTCATCGGCGTAGAGTGGTTTAATGAAACCGTACTCTTTGCCGCGGGTGGTGGTGTCGATCTCATCGCTGCCCATCAAAAAGGGCCCAGCCGGGATCAGTACCATCGCACCCTCAGAAGGCTCCGCTGTCTCGGCGCAGAGCGCGACGGTATTGAACGCCAGGATGGCCGCAAGCCCAACTTGTAATTTTTGACTAACCATATAACGACCCTTTATAAAATAGTTATTCAACATCTTTGGCGCAACGAAAGCCAAAACTGCTGTTTTTGACGCGTGGATTAAAGAAGCTGCGATTGAAGGCGGGTGCCGAGATACCGCATTTATAAAAGGAGCAGTCCCACCACGAGCCGCCTTTTAAGACCCGATAGATCTCGCCGAAATTCTCAGATCTGTTTTCATTGCCGGGGTGGCCTTTGTACCACGCATCGACCCACTCCCACACATTGCCGGACATGTCGTATAGCCCATACGGGCTAACGCCGCGTTTGAATGCGCCGACGGGTGAGGTGTCCCCCTCTTGCTTCATCTCATCCCAGCGCACCGGCGTGTTGGCCATTCCGATCGAAAAGAGATTGCCCCAGGGGAAGATGCGCCCGTCGCTGCCGCGCGCCGCCTTTTCCCACTCCTGCTCTGTCGGCAGCCGTTTACCGGCCCACGCGCAATATTTTTCGGCATCAAACCATGAGACAAAGGTGACCGGATGATCGGCCTTCCCTTCCGGCACCTCACGTCGCACAAAATGTTTGGGTGCGCGCCTGCCCGCATCATCGATATATTTTTTATATTGCAGATTCGTGACCTCAAATTTATCGATCAAATATTCAGCGGTGGTTGCTATATGTTCCGGCCCCTCATCGGAGAGGCGGTTATTGCTACCCATGATGAATTCGCCGGCCGGGATGCGGATCATCTCATTGGGGCGATCGCCGAGTCTGCTTTCAGCGTAGTAGAGCGGCAGGCTCATGCCGTTATCGGTACCGTCGTCGCTCTCTGCCTGCGTCTGCTTTCTCATCGCCGCGATCAACCGCCCTTCGCCGGGTAGCCCTTCATGGCACTGCTGGCAGCTGGCATTCACGGCAACGGGTTTAAAATTGTCCCCACTGGTGTGGCAGGCCTTGCAATCCTGGGCATCATCAGTGTGGTGTTCGGGGGATTGCGCTGCTGCTGTAGCGGTGGTTGAGATGGCGGCCAGCAGAACAGCGGCAGACAGTTTTTTCAGAAGCATGAAACAGTTCTCGGTTAGCGACGGAATCATTACGGGTTATATTCACGCTATAATTCAGCACGAATGGGCAGCGCTTGTTGCCACAATTAAAGAGGGAAATTGTACCATGATCAGCCAGCTCACGATCACCGCTCCGCATCAGGGGCTGCATGAAATCAGCGATCAGATCGCCGCTGTTGTTAGCGACAGCGCCCTGCAAACGGGGCTGTGTACCGTGTTTATCAAACACACATCGGCGAGTTTGATTGTGCAGGAGAACGCAGACCCATCGGCCGCGCGTGATCTGGAGCAGTGGCTAAACCGGCTAGTGGCAGAGCATGATCCGCTCTTTACCCACACCAGCGAAGGGGCGGATGATATGCCATCGCACATCAAAACAGCGCTGACCGCGACTTCAGTCGCAGTGCCGATAATCAATGGCCAGTTAGCGCTGGGTAGCTGGCAGGGGATCTTTTTATGGGAACATCGCCGCGCGAGGATGCCGCGTACGGTGATCGTCCATATTGGCGAATAGCTGGCGCTACTCTTTGGCGCCGTAGCGCTTTAAGAGCATGATGATGTCGTTTTCACCTTCGGTGGCGGCCGCTTTCATCGGGGTCCAGCGGCGGTCGTTGACGATGGTGAAGTCAGCGCCCGCATCGAGCAGTAGCAGGACAATATCTTTATGGCCGCGTAGCGCTGCCCAGTGAAGGGCGGTGGTGTTGGTGTCATCCTTGAAATCGACATTGGCCCCTCTGCTTAGCAGATAACGCACCGCTTCGGTGTGCCCTTTGAGAGACGCACGCATCAGCGCTGACCAGTTATTCTGATCTCGCGCATCTATATCCGCGCCGTTATCCAGCAGTAGCTCTAATAGTTCGACATTACCAAGTCGCGCAGCGTGCATCAGTACCGTCCAGCCGTAGTTATTGCGCTCATTGATGTCATCAACGCTGCTGATTAACGCCTTTGCCTTTTCAATTTCACCGCTCTGAACTTCATCCATTAGTGGCGTGTTGCCATCACAACCGGCCAGAAGAGAGGAAGCTAAAACTAGAAACAGAATTTTTTTGCGCAACATATTTTTCGTCGATTATTTTGAGAATTATTTCAGGAACTGCAAATTCTAACACGCCCATTCATGGCAAGTGAACGCAATAATTCAAGGCCCAATCCTTTGGTGTGTGGCCACTGAGTGTTATAATCAATAGCATTGATTTGAATCTTTTTGGAGTGCTGCATATGAAATACCCATGTCCAAAGTGTGAGCAGCCAGGTATTTCTCTGAAGAATAAATATCGCCTGGGCTACATGCAAGATACTCATTGTGAGCATTGTGATGCCCGTATTAGCGCTAACCCATGGTTTTTAGTGCCGTTTTCACTGATCTATATGTGGGCGCTGGCAATCTGTGCCTTTTTATATATGTTTGAAGGTGCCGGCGCGATGGTGATTGTTTACGCGGTGGGCGCATGGCTGCTGATCGATGCACTGAATGTGATGTTGATCCCGATGAAAGAGATGGGTGGCTATGGGCCAAACGCAACCTGAAGCAGAGGTTGAAAAGGACTCAGGCTTAGCAGCCTGATATAAACGGTGGCGAATCTCATCGGCGTTGGAATCGCAACGCTCGATATCATCAACAGTGTGGAGCGCTATCCTGATGAGGATGCCGAGGTGCGTGCCGTGTCGCAGCGTATCTGCCGCGGCGGAAATGTCACCAATACCCTCGTCGTTCTGGCGCAGCTTGGCCACCACTGCCAGTGGGCCGGGGTGCTGAGTGATGAGCCGGATGGCGCACGCATCCTGGCAGATCTTGCTCACTACCAGATCGGAACCGCACTGTGTCGGACGATCGAAGGGGGCAAGGTGCCCACCTCATATATTACCCAGAACCAGCAAAATGGTTCGCGCACCATCATTCACCACCGTGATCTGCCTGAATTTACTTTTCGTGATTTTGAGCAGATTGACCTCGCATCCTGCGACTGGCTCCACTTCGAGGGGCGCAATGTCGCCGATACTGAGATGATGCTCGCCCACGTGGCGAAAAAGAGCCCAGCTCTGCCCTGTTCACTGGAGATTGAAAAGGCGCGCCCTGAAATTGAGGTGCTCTTTAAATATGCAGGCACCCTGTTATTTTCAAAAAAATATGTGTCAGAACAAGAGGATAATGATTGCCCGGAGAGTGCGATTAACTTTCTGGAAACATCCCACCGCCAGTTTCCCAAAAAAAGGATGATCTGTGCGTGGGGTGCCGAAGGGGCCTACGGCATCGATCAGTGCGGGGTTGTCTACCATTCGCCCCCCTCTCCCCCCGCCAACGTGATAGATACACTGGGTGCGGGTGACACCTTTAATGCAGCGGTAATAGATAGCCTGATTAACGGGCAGTCGACCGCAGAGGCGATCAAAAACGGCTGTCGTATAGCGGGGCAGAAATGTGGCCATATCGGGCTGGATTTCATTTAGCCGCCGTCAGCGGAAAGAGGTATCATCACGTTCCGAGCCTG
>DRLG01000113.1 GCA_011053135.1 Chromatiales bacterium | reverse complement strand
ATTTTCAAGCCAGCACCACGCACTCCTGCGGCTATATGCAGTGCACAGCCAATATTAGAGCTGACTAAAATGTCGGGGCGGACAATGTCGAGCTGGCGTAATTTACGCTCACGCAGGCTATCGGCAAGCGCTGGGTGACGCATCATATAATCACCAGCGCCGCCGCAGCAGTTTTGATTTTCTGGAAGCGGCACTAATGTTACGCCGGGGATCTTTGAGAGCAGCGCCTCGGGCGCAGCGCCCTGTTGCAGTAGATGGCTGAGGCTGCAGGGCAGGTGGATGGCGATTCGTTTGTCGAGCGGACGGAGTTTAACCCCTTTTGGCCATTCGATCTGCGCCAGAAACTGGCCAATCTCCAAAACCGGCGTCTCATCGCTACCGACCTGATCCAGCTTTTGCAGCGTACTACCGCAACCACTGGCGCAGTAGATTAGTGCGTCGATCCTGAGATCACTAAATGCGGTACGATTTTCGTTGGCCAGCGCTTCAGCTTGTTTTAAATCGCCCCGATGCAGGTGTAGCGCACCGCAGCAGTTCTGATCCTGCGGTAGATGAACGGCGTAGCCAAGATGTGTCAGTAACTGGATCGCTGCGCGTATGGTGGTGGTGTCGAGACTGTCGCCCATGCAGCCGACAAAAAGCCCAATATCTCCTTTTTGTTCACCAATCGGCGGATAGTAATCCTGAGTTGGCAATGCCGCACCCAGTTTTGGTACTACGCCTTCAATGCGCTGTAGTCCCAGCGGGCGCAACAGCCCGCTGTGGCGCGCCAGCCAGCCGAGCCCACTATTTTGATAAATTCGCAGTAGGCGGCTGAGATGACGGCGGTGATCAGGTTCGGTGACGAAGCGCTGCATCATCTCTGCCGCCCGCCCGGCAGGGGCGGTTGTTTCGCTATGGAGCGCGGCACGGGTCTCTTTTATCAATTCACCATATTTAACCGCGGATGGGCACATCGCCTCGCAGGCGTGGCAGAGCAGGCAGCGGTCAAGATGAGCCAGCAGCTTCTCATCGGGCAGCAGTTTATGCTGTGCCAAGCCCTGCATCAGCGCGATACGGCCGCGTGGCGAATCACCCTCATCTTTGAGTTGCTGGTAGGTGGGGCAGTGCGGCAGGCAGAGGCCGCATTTGACGCAACGGTCTGCTTCTTTTTGAATGAATGAGCTGATCTTCATCAATTCAGGGTAAAGCGGGGCGGCTGCAGATACAAGGGAAAAGGGGAAAGATGCAAGGGGGTGGATTTCCCTTTGCCCTTGTCTCTTTACTCTTGTATCTTAGCGCCTATGTATTTTAAATATCATGTTTTTTTCTGCACCAATCAGCGCGACGATGGCCGTGAATGTTGTCAGCGCTTCGGCGCGGCTGAGATTCGCGACTACGCCAAGCAGCGCATCAAGGCGCTGGGCGTTTCGGGTAAAGAGGGGGTGCGGATCAACTCTGCCGGCTGTCTCGATCGCTGTTCTGCCGGGCCGGTACTGGTGGTCTACCCGGAAGGGGTCTGGTATAGCTATATTGATAAAGAAGATATCGACGAGATCATCGATGAGCATCTCACCCACGGCCGAGTGGTAGAGCGGCTCAAAATCTGACAGCAGATACAAGGGTAAAGGGAAAGGTATTAGAAGGAGGGGGCATGTCCCTTAGTCCTTGTATCTTTTCCCTTTACCCTGAGATGTAATTTCTGTAGAATTCCCGCTCTTACAGATTTTAGGGTTCCTTGGTAAAGGCTGGGGAAGGCCAGATACCCGTTTTGGAGTTGGAAACAGATGAAGACTTTCAGTGCAAAAGCAGAGAGCGTAAGGCGCGACTGGTATGTTGTGGATGCAGCAGAGAAGACCCTTGGTCGTCTTGCGTCCGAGATCGCCCTGCGTCTGCGTGGTAAACATAAAGCGGAATACACGCCTCATGTGGATACCGGCGACTATATTGTTGTAGTGAACGCAGAAAAAGTGCGTGTGAGCGGTAATAAAACGACCGACAAGATGTACCATCGCCACACCGGTTATATCGGCAGCCTAAAGTCGATCAGCTTTGACAAGCTACAGGCCGAAAAGCCTGAGCAGATTATCGAACTGGCCGTTAAAGGGATGTTGCCAAAAAACCCACTGGGTCGCGCAATGTTTCGCAAGCTGAAAGTGTATGCGGGTGCTGAGCACAATCATGCTGCACAGCAGCCAAAAACACTCGAAATTTAAGCAGTTAGGAATTAAGTAAATGACAGATAAAGTACTTTGCACCACCGGACGACGTAAAAGTTCAAGTGCGCGCGTATTTCTTAAGCCTGGCAGCGGTCAGATCACTGTAAACAAGCGTACGCTAGAAGAATACTTCGGCCGCGAGACCTCTCGTATGGTGGTACGTCAGCCGCTAGAGACCGCAGATCTGCTCGGCAGTGTTGATCTTAACATTACAGTAAAAGGCGGTGGTAACACCGGTCAGGCCGGCGCGATTCGCCACGGCATCGCACGCGCACTGCTTGCATACAACGAAGAGCTACGCAGCCCACTTCGTCGCGCAGGCTTCTTAACCCGCGATGCACGTGAGGTTGAGCGTAAAAAAGTTGGCCTGCACAAAGCGCGTAAGCGTCCTCAGTTCTCCAAGCGTTAGTAAGAGCAGATTTAAAGTTAGAAAGATTGAAAGAGGAGAAGGTGTGCGGTGGCATGCCTTTTTCGTATTTAGAGATAACACTGCCAGGCATATCGGATCATGCCGCAATTTGAAGAGCTGGATGTCTGGAGGCGAGCTTGTCGTCTGAGTGTCGCCTTGTATAAGCAATTTGCTGATTGCAGAGAGTATGCGTTCAAAGATCAGGTGACACGTTCTGGTCTGTCTGTCGCAAGCAACATTGCGGAGGGGTTTGAAAGAGAGTCCCGCGCTGAGTTGAATCGCTTCCTGAGGATTTCAAAAGGTTCTTGTGGGGAGTTGCGAACGCAGCTCTTCATTGGGGTTGAGGTGGGGCTGGTTCCTCGAAGTGAAGGGCTGAAGCTCGTGGATGAGGCGCTGCAAATCTCGAAAATGCTCTCAGGCCTGATTAAGCATCAGCAAAAAATAACGTGTAGTTTGTTTTGCTTGTGCTCTTCCTTTTCATCTTTTATCCTTTCGCTCTGGTTTTATTGGGAAATCGTCCAACGGTAGGACTACGGACTCTGACTCCGTCAATCCAGGTTCGAATCCTGGTTTCCCAGCCATATATATAAAAGCCCGCTGTCAGCGGGCTTTTTAGGTTTTAAAGAATGCTAAAGAATATTAAATGATAAAAGAGGGGGGGCTTTCGTTCTTTTGCTCTTTAAGGCTTTCAATCTATAAGGTTATTGATTATAGTAGCGCCAGCTTTAAAGGGCGGCCCGCAGAATGCATGTGTTGTCAATTTGCAACATTATTTAGAAGTGCGCTGTAAATCGTGGTTATTACAATAAAAAAACGTTGCATTTCTGTTGTTGTCGTTGTATATAAGTACACTGTTGTTTAACGTTAACCAGCATTGCAGGTTTAGCGACCTGAATTATCTTAGGGGAGAGTTATAAAATGAATAAAAAACTAATTGCTTTGGCAGTTGCAGGCACGTTTGCGGGTTATGGTGCGGTGGCAAATGCTGCAACCGTCAGCGGTTTTGCGAATATTATTTATACCGCAGTTGATGATGCGGCAGGTCCCGCTGCTGGTTCTTCAGCAAAAAATCCGAATGAAGGCAAGTTTGGCGCGGATGCTGAAATTGATGTGATTGCAACCTCGGGAGCAGTAACCACGCGTGTTGATGTTGATCTTAACCTGACGGGTGGTGGTGATTCTGGAACTCTTGAGCAGGCTATGTTCGCCTGGGATCTTGGCGCTGTCACTTTGATTGGTGGTGTTTTTAATAACCCAATCGGTGCTGATGCAGAAGATGCGCCAGATATGGACTTCACCACGCATAGTGTGGTTTACAACATTTTGGATCACCAGACTGCGAGAGATGGCAATAACATTACTGGTGTAGCTGTGGCTGGT
>DRLG01000112.1 GCA_011053135.1 Chromatiales bacterium | reverse complement strand
GATCAAACATCGTGCGCAGCAGCCCTTCGATCACAAGACGCGGATTGGCAGTTGAACGCACCTGTTCAATGGTTTCAATCAGCGCCGTCAACCCTTCGAGCGCATAATATTCGCACTGCATCGGGATGATCACCCCTTCGGCCGCTACCAGCGCATTCACCGTCAACATGTTCAGAGTTGGCGGGCAGTCGATTAATATGTAGTCAAACTCACTTTCGATCGGTTGCAACGCCCTGGCCAGGCGACCTTCACGACCATCAATATTTATCAGCGCCACCTCAGCCGCCGTCAGATCCGCATTCGATGGCAGCACTGAGTAGCCGAGATGCGGCTGATGAATCATCGCCTCGCTCGCCGTCACCTCTTTCAGCAGCAGATCGCAGCAGGAGATCTCCAGCCCGTTTTTATCAATACCACTGCCCATCGTCGCGTTGCCCTGCGGATCAAGGTCGATCAATAACACCCGGCGCTTGGTCGCCACCAGTGACGCGGCCAGATTTACGGTGGTGGTGGTTTTGCCCACTCCCCCTTTCTGGTTTGTAATCGCGATAATTCTGCTCATGTACCGTTCCCTAAACCGATCCGTGCGACGGACGATTTTTTAATCAATCGTTGGCTTTAACTGCACTATATGCCGAGCCGCATCATCCCCCGGCACTGTCACTGTCGATACTTCACACACCTCACACCAATCTTCAAGCGCTGCTAACTCGGCCGCTGGATAGTGCCCCTTCATCGCCAACCACTCACCCTGTGGAGAGAGTAGATGGCGGGTCAGCGTCACCATCAACGAAATCTCTGCAAAGGCGCGCGAGGTGATCTGATCAAACAGTGCGTCAGGCTCATACGCCTCAACACGGCCATTGTGCACCTCGACATTGGTAATTGCCAATGTGGCTGTCACCTGCGTCATAAAGCGGGTCTTTTTACTGCTGCTGTCGAGTAAGACAAACTGGATCTCAGGGAAAAGAATCGCCAGCGGTATCCCAGGCAACCCCGCCCCAGTACCCACGTCGAGTAGACGAGCGCCCTTAATGTACGGCACCACAGTGAGGCTGTCGAGCAGGTGGCGCGTAACCATCTCGAGTGGGTCGCGCACCGCCGTCAGATTATAGGCCCTGTTCCATTTTTCAAGTAGACCCAAATAATCGAGCATCTTATGCTGCTGCGCATCACTAATCGACAGCCCCAGCGCTACGATGCCACTTCGCAGCTCTGCCGCCTGCTCCTTCCGTACGGCGTTACTGATACTCATCCGACAGACCGCTGCCCGGCGCGCTTTTTCAGATGCACCAGCAGCAGTGAAATTGCCGCCGGGGTCACACCTGGCAGACGCTCTGCCTGGCCAACGGTGGCGGGGCGCTGCGCGGCCAGCTTCTGCTGCACCTCGATCGAAAGGCCGCGCACCTGCTCGTACTGCAGATCTTCTGGCAGGGGCGTCTCCTGGTGACGACGGTGGCGTTCGATCTCCTCCCGCTGGCGTTCAATATAGCCCGCATATTTCGCCTGCACCTCAACCTGATCGGCGACAACAGGGTCGATTTCGACGGGGTTTGCGCATGAAAGCGTCATGATAGCGTCGTAACTCGCCTCTGGACGACGCAACAGGTCGATCAGTTTCTGCTCTTTTGTCAGCCGCCCGCCGAGGATTCTGTCAGACTCCTCATCGCCCAGCTGCCCCGGACGCACCCAGGTTTCGCTCAGGCGCTGCTGCTCTTTTTCAATCGCCTCGCGCTTCGCCTCAAACGCCGCCCAGCGTTCATCATCGATCAGACCAAGCGCCCGCCCTTTTTCGGTAAGGCGCAGATCAGCGTTATCTTCACGCAGCAGCAGGCGATATTCGGCGCGACTGGTAAACATGCGGTACGGCTCCAATGTGCCGCGCGTGATTAGATCATCGACCAGCACCCCGAGGTAGGCCTCGTCGCGGCGCGGGCACCAGGCCTCTTTTTCCTGAACTTGCAGCGCTGCGTTCACGCCCGCCAACAACCCCTGCGCCGCGGCCTCTTCATAGCCGGTGGTACCGTTGATCTGCCCGGCAAAAAAGAGCCCGCCCATATGGCGGGTCTCCAGTGATGGCCGCAGTTCACGCGGATCAAAGTAGTCATATTCGATCGCATATCCGGGGCGGATAATATTGGCGCTTTCAAACCCTTTCATTGAACGAACCAGCTCAACCTGTACATCAAACGGCAGACTGGTGGAGATGCCGTTGGGATAGACCTCATTGGTGGTCAGCCCCTCTGGCTCGACAAAGATCTGGTGCGAACTTTTATCGGCGAAGCGGACGATTTTATCCTCGATAGAGGGACAGTAACGCGGCCCGACCCCTTCGATCACACCGGCATACATCGGCGAACGGTCGAGGGCTGCACGGATAATATCGTGCGTCTTTTCATTGGTGTGGGTGATGTGGCATGAGATCTGACGCGGGTGGTCTGCCACACTCCCCATATAAGAGAAGACCGGCAGCGGGGTGTCACCCGGCTGTTCGGTCAGCTGTGAATAGTCGATAGTGCGGCCGTCGAGACGGGGTGGGGTGCCCGTTTTGAGGCGATCGACGGTAAATGGCAGTTCCCGCAGGCGACGCGACAACGCGTTTGATGGCGGATCACCCGCGCGGCCAGCGGCAAAATTGGACATGCCAACATGGATCAAACCGCCGAGAAAAGTGCCAACGGTCAGCACGACCGTGCGTGCACGGAAACGTAGCCCCATCTGGGTGACGACACCCACCGCACGGCCATTTTCGACAATGAGATCGTCGACCGACTGCTGAAACAGGGTGAGATTGGGCTGGTTTTCAAGAGCAGGGCGCACTGCCTGACGGTACAGAATACGATCCGTCTGCGCACGAGTCGCCCGTACCGCAGGGCCTTTACGCGCATTCAGGGTACGAAACTGAATCCCTGCGCTGTCCGCCGCCTTCGCCATCAGACCACCCAGCGCATCGACCTCTTTAACCAGATGCCCCTTGCCGATACCGCCAATCGCCGGGTTACAGCTCATCTGCCCGAGGGTGTCGATATTGTGGGTCAGCAGCAGCGTCTTCACCCCCACCCGCGCAGCCGCCAGCGCGGCCTCGGTACCCGCGTGGCCACCGCCCACCACAATCACATCGAAATCGTCTTGATAAAACATGTCGCGCTCACTTAAAACCACTACCCGACAGGTTTTCGGGAGGAACCGGCCATTTTACGCGAGAAAGGGAGCCTAACCAAGTGATACCCATCACCCCCCATCGTAGCTCGGATTGCGCTTTGCTACATCCGCGCTACACAGGTGAAGAGAGATCAGTGCAGATCGCTCGACTCTGCAGAATCATCAACCTCCTGAATCACCACCCACGGCGCAATCACCACCGCCCAGAAAAGTGGCTGGGCTTTGACCCACGCCTCGGCATCGGTGGTTTCTGCCCGACGCACGGTGCCGGCATCGAACCATCTCTCCATCGCCTCCCTGTCATCATTGGCCATGCAGAGCGCGACTTCGATCAGATCGATACCGGGGTTTACCGCCACCACTGCACCACGTGCAAAGTGACGCTCTAATTCATGCCACTCCAGCTTGCCAGTCTCGCTAATTAGCTTCGCACGTAGCGCTTCAATCTCTTCACTCATCGGTTTTCCCACGCTCAAAAACAGAAAAGGCCGGACAGCCCTCTGGCTATCCGGCCACTAAACGATTAAACGTTATTTTACTACAATCGTCACCACTGCGGAGACAAGAGGTGGCTGGTGCGGCACATGAGCTTTATCGCCAAGAATCAGCTGCAGGGTGTGTTTACCCGGCGCCAGCGCTAGCGTGGTTTCCGTCTGGCCGCCACCAAAATGTTTTACCTCTTTTCCCATGCGGCTATCCATCGCAGGTAGTTTTTTGCCATTCACCAGTAGATGGTGGTGGCCGGTATTCTTTTTCTCAGTACCGGCCGGGGCGACACCCATGCCGCTCAGGCCAAACACAACTTTCACCGGCGAGGAGACCACTTCACCATTCGCTGGTGAAACGATATAAACTGCGGCGCCTGCGGCAGAAGGGGTTCTGTCATCTGCCATCGCATTCAATGAGGCCAATGCCGCAACACAAACCACTGCTATCTTAATAAGTTTCACCGCGCTCTCCCTGAAAAAAGTAAGGTTTAATCATCAACCCAGTTATAAAGCCGCTTACTCTACCACAACCTGCTGGCCATCAAATTCCACAATTTGTCCGGGGCGAATCTTGCAACGTTTGCGTAACTCTACCTCTCCATCGACGCTAACGTGGCCATCCGCGATAATACTCTTCGCCATGCCACCGCTATGGCAGAGCCCGGCGAGCTTCATCAGATCACACAGCGCCACATATTCGCGTCCTTCCAGATCAAATTTTTCCATGCCACTACGGATGCCTGTATGATTTCTGAAGCGTGCATTGTATAAATTTACTCAAAGATAGGCTATCTTCCAAAGCCACTACATGGAGGAAATTCTGATGAATCACAAATTACTCGGGTCACTACTATTAATGTCGCTCTTTGCTTTAGCCAATCCGGCGTTCGCCAGTGGCGACCATAAGGCGAGCCATCACGAGATGGGGGAGACTAAAGGAGACCACGACAAGATGGGTAAAGAGTGCCGAGACAAAGCCAAACATAAAGGTGGGCACAAAAAAAAGAAGAAGGGGCACCACTTCTCACCCCACTGGGCTAAAACTCTTAGTGATGAACAGCGTGTCGCTGTCGATAAGATGCACCTCAAACTCAGCAGCCAGCATTCGGTGCTGAAAGCGAAAGCCGCACTGCTACAGAAAGAGCTCAACGCAATGACAGCAAAAGATGGTGCTGACCAGGCCGCTATTCACGCTAAGATCGATGAGCTGATGGCGATCAAAGCTGAGATCATGAAACTTCGCTACGACCACCTAACCGAGATGCGCAATGCGCTCACTGAACAGCAGCGCATCTCGTATGATATGTCGATCCTTAAACGCGAAGGGGCTAAATAAACCCGCTCCATTTGATCCTCAGGCGCGAGCCGTCTCACCACGCGACGGTTCGCGCTTCCGACAGCGCTCAAAACATCTGCTAAACTTGGCACTTCTTTTTAAACGAGCGATTAACGCGACCATCACCGCAAACAGATCCGCACCGCTATGAGTAAATTCTGGAGCCCCATCGTTCACCAGCTCACCCCGTATGTGCCGGGTGAACAGCCAAAGATCAATAACCTGATCAAGCTAAACACGAACGAAAATCCATACGGCCCATCGCCAAAGGCGCTCACCGCGATGGAGATTGAGACGGGCAACTCGCTGCGCCTCTACTCCGATCCGACATCAACACGGCTGGTTCGGGCGATTGCTCAATATTATCAACTCAAACCGAAGCAGGTTTTTGTTGGCAACGGTTCTGATGAGGTACTCGCGCACACCTTTCAGGCACTCTTTCAGCACGGTAGGCCGCTGCTCTTTCCAGACATCACCTATAGTTTTTATCCCGTCTATTGCAAACTCTACGGCATTGAGGCGGAAACTGTGCCGTTGAACAGCAATTTTGAGATCGAGCTGGGTGACTACCTTCGCGCCAACGGTGGCATCATCTTCCCCAACCCCAATGCGCCAACCGGCCACGGCACTGGGGTTGATGCAATTGAGGCACTGCTCAGAAAAAATCCCGACACTGTTG
>DRLG01000111.1 GCA_011053135.1 Chromatiales bacterium | reverse complement strand
TGAATGGAGCGACCCAACCAACTGGATTCATCTCCGTGTCGGCATGGATTATGAGGATGTGCGTGATCTGCTCGGTGAACCGCTCAAGATCCGCAGCGGTGCCTCCGAGTTCTGGTACTACACCGATAAAAAATTCGATGGACCGCACCTTAAGTTTTTATTTAAAAAGGTTAATAGCTGGAAGGCTCCCGAAGGCGTTGCGGGGACCGATTAATCTCGCTTAATTTCAGGCTCCGCGCAAGATGATACGTGTTAGACAGATCGCACTCCTGCTTGGGCCACTGCTGGGGCTATCGGTCGCTGCCTTTGTCGATATCCCCGGCCACCCACTCGCTGCATCGATGCTGGGTGTGGTTATCTGGATGGCGATCTGGTGGCTCAGTGAATGTGTACCGCTCGCCGTTACTGCGCTGATCCCGCTGATCGCCTTTCCCATCATGGGCATCGCCACCGCCAAAGAGACCGCGCCGCGCTACATGGGCAGCATCATGTTTCTCTTTATCGGCGGCTTTCTGATTGCGCAGGCGATGGAGCGCACCGGGCTACATCAACGCATTGCGCTTGTGATTCTGTCACATCTGCACGGCAGCCCGCTTCAGATACTCCTGGGCTTTGCCCTCTCAACCGCTTTTCTGTCGATGTGGATCTCCAACACCGCAACCACCATGCTGATGGCCACCATCGCCATCGCCGTGCTCACCCGTCTCGACAGGGTGTTCGATGGTAAAACGATGGTGGTGATGGCCAGCACCCTACTGCTAACCATCGCCTATAGCGCCAACATCGGCGGCATGGGGACGCCGGTCGGCACGGTGCCCAACCTGGTCTTCCTCGAAAACATGCGGGCGGCTGCGCCCGATGATGTGCCCAGTTTTCTTCAGTGGATGATGGTCGGCGTTCCGGTGGTGATCGTCGGTATCACAGTCGTTGTGCTCTATCTGGGGCGACGCCTGCGTAACCTGAACTGGTCTAACGCAGCAGTAGACGGGATCTCAGCCGAGCTACAGAGCCTCGGCACCATGCGCCGTGATGAACGCTTTGTCGCCTGGGTGCTAGGGATGACCGCCGTCGCCTGGATGACACGCAAGGGGATACAGGGTGAAGGGATCGATATCCCCGGCTGGGCCTCGCTGCTACCCTACCAGGGGGTCGATGACGGCACGGTGGCGATCATCGCGGCACTCATTCTGTTTCTGGTACCGATCCGCAACGGCAAGCCGATCATGGATAAATCGACCATCGGGCGTCTACCGTGGGATATCATCCTGCTGCTCGGTGGCGGCTTTGCCCTCGCAATGGGGATGAAAAGCTCGGGCCTCTCATTCTGGGTGGGGCAGCAACTCCAGTTTCTTAGCGTTGTGCCGCTGCCGCTGATGCTGCTCGGCATCGCACTGGTGATCGTCTTCCTCACCGAAGTGACCAGCAACACCGCCACCACCCAGGTGATGCTGCCGGTACTGGCGGCGGTTGCCATCGCCAGCGATCATGATGTCACCCAACTGCTGCTCACCGCAACGCTCGCGGCCTCCTGCGCCTTTATGATGCCGGTAGCCACGCCGCCCAATGCGATCGTTTTTGGCACCGAACGGGTCTCAATGAGGGAGATGATTAAAGCGGGCTTTCGCCTTAATCTCGTCTTTCCGCTACTGATTCTGGCCGCAGTACTGACACTGCGCCCACTCATGCCATAAACACCATCCCTTAGCTAAACCCCCACGATCTTCTGCGATTTTGTTGTAATCTCCACGAATCTAGACAAATTCCACAAAATGGTGCTAAATTAGAAGCCATGGCAGCTGACAGGTTTAATATCCGCCAGTTGAAAGCAACTTAACGGGATTTAGCAGGATTTAACCGGACAATAACCACGCTGATGGCTAAATTACTCATTTTAAATGGCCCCAACCTGAATCTGCTGGGTGAGCGAGAACCTGGCCACTACGGCAGCGACACGCTGGCGACCATTAACCAGCGTCTCGAAAACGCCGCTCAGAGAGCTGGACACCAGCTCTCCAGCTTTCAGAGCAATGCAGAACATGAGCTGGTCGATCGGATACATGCTGCTAAAAAAGAGGATGTCGCCTTTATCATCATCAACCCTGCGGCCTTTACCCACACCAGTGTTGCGATTCGGGATGCGCTTTGCGCCACCCACATCCCGTTTATTGAGATTCATCTCTCCAATGTTCACGCGCGCGAAGCGTTCAGGCACCACTCCTTTTTCTCTGATATTGCCGAGGGTGTGATCAGCGGGCTGGGACCGATTGGCTACGAACTTGCACTACAGGCTGCTATTAAACAGCTTGAAACAGACTAAATATAATTATTAAACAAACATTTTATAGAGCGCCCAAATGGATATACGAAAAATAAAGAAACTGATCGAACTGCTGGAAGAGTCTGATCTCGCCGAGATCGAGATTCATGAAGACAAAGAGTCGGTCCGCATTAGCCGCACCAGCCAGGTGGTTGCCACACAACCCACCATGGTTGCACCAGCGCCTGCGGCAGCGCCTCCCCCGGCCGTCGCCGCAGAGCCTGCCACCAAGACAGCCGACGCTGCCGTTATTCATGGAAACCCAATTACAGCGCCAATGGTTGGCACCTTCTACCGCGCTGCGGCACCCGGGGCAAAACCCTTTGTTGAGGTGGGCCAGCGCGTCAACATCGGTGACACCCTCTGCATCATCGAAGCGATGAAGATGCTGAACCAGATTGAGGCTGACAAAGCGGGTGTTATCGTCGATGTGCTGGTTGAAAACGGGCAGCCAGTAGAATATGGCGAAACCCTTTTCACCGTCGAATAATTTGGAATAACTGTCATGTTTGAAAAGATCGTCATCGCCAATCGAGGCGAAATCGGACTGCGTATTCTGCGTGCCTGTCGTGAACTGGGCATTAAAACAGTTGCCGCCCATTCATCGGCTGACCGCGACCTGAAACATGTCCGCCTGGCAGATGAGTCTGTCTGCATCGGGCCACCCTCATCGATGGAGAGCTACCTTAATGTGCCAGCCATCATCAGTGCGGCCGAAGTTACCGATGCCGTTGCGATCCATCCCGGCTACGGCTTTTTATCGGAAAATGCAGATTTTGCAGAACGTGTTGAACAGAGTGGTTTTGTCTTTATCGGCCCACGCCCCGACACCATCCGCACCATGGGCGATAAAATTTCTGCGATCACTGCGATGAAAAAGAGCGGCGTCCCCTGTGTGCCTGGCTCCGACGGTCCACTGGGCGATGACGCTGAAACAAATCTCAAACTTGCGAACGAGATCGGTTACCCCGTGATCATCAAGGCAGCCGGTGGCGGTGGTGGCCGCGGTATGCGCGTGGTGCACAGCGATGCTGCACTCAATAACGCCATCTCTCTAACACGTGCCGAAGCGGGCAGCGCTTTTGGTAACGACACCCTCTACATGGAGAAATTTCTGGAAAACCCGCGCCATATTGAGATTCAGGTGCTGTCTGATTCTCACGGCAACGCCATTCATCTCGGCGAGCGAGACTGCTCCATGCAGCGCCGCCACCAAAAGGTCGTGGAAGAGGCGCCCGCTCCTGGCATCTCTGAAGAGCTGCGCAACCAGATCGGTGAAGTGTGCGCCAACGCCTGCCGTGAGATCGGCTACCTCGGCGCCGGCACCTTTGAGTTCCTGTATGAAGATGGCAAGTTCTATTTCATTGAGATGAACACGCGCCTGCAGGTCGAGCACCCGGTCACCGAGATGGTCACCGGCGTTGATCTGGTCAAAGAGCAGCTACGCATCGCTTCCGGCGAAGAGCTGACCTATCAACAGAGCGACATCAAACTCCGAGGCCACGCAATCGAATGTCGCATCAATGCGGAAGACCCGAAAAAGTTCACCCCATCTCCCGGCAAAATCACCCAGTTTCACCAGCCCGGCGGCCCGGGTGTGCGGGTCGATACCCACCTCTATAACGGCTACACCGTGCCGCCCTATTACGACTCCATGATCGGTAAACTGATTACCCACGGTAACTCGCGCACTTCCGCGATCAACCGCATGCGTACCGCACTGGGCGAGCTGGTGATCGAAGGGATCACCACCAACACCCCGCTACACCGCGACATTATGAACGACACCAATTTCCAGAGCGGCAGCACTAACATTCATTATCTGGAGAAAAAACTGGCGGAAGCCAACAGCTAATCCTGCAACCTCTCACCTCGGCCTCTCTCTGCAGGCCGGGGTGATCTTTCTCACGGTTTACCCCACCCAATGTGCGATAATCCCGTCGTCATTAATAATGGCATCAAATTTCGCAACACCGAATATGGAAACACCCTGAACCATGGCACTCATTACCCTACGCGCCGTTAACCTCGGCTTTGGCGGCCCGGCACTACTTGAACATATCGATCTCAAGATCGAGCGTGGTGAGCGTCTCTGCCTCGTCGGCCGCAACGGTACCGGCAAATCGACACTGATGAAACTGATCGCCGCTGAGATCAAAGCAGATGAAGGTGAGGTGGTCTACAAACAGGGCATCAACATCACCCGCCTGACGCAGGAGGTGCCGCGCGATCTCACAGGCACCATCTTTGATGTGGTCGCCGATGGCCTTGGTGAAGTTGGTAAGCTGCTCGCCGAGTTCCACCGCATCAGCCATGAGCTTGCTCATGACACCAGTGACAGAATGATGAAGCGCTTCGAACAGGCACAGCATAAACTGGAAGAGAGTGGCGGCTGGGAGGTGGACCAGAAAGTGACTAGCACACTGACCCGTATGCAGCTCGACCCGGAAATGGAATTTAGCGAGCTCTCCGGCGGACTCAAGCGGCGCGTTCTGCTGGCACGAGCACTGGTCAACAAACCAGATCTGTTGATGCTGGATGAGCCGACCAACCATCTCGACATTGAAGCGATCCGCTGGCTGGAAGAGTTTCTGCTCGACTTTGACGGCACACTGCTCTTTGTGACACATGATCGCGCACTGCTCAGAAAACTTGCCACCCGCATCATCGAACTGGACCGTGGCCGCCTCACCAGCTGGCCCGGTAACTATGAGACCTATCTGCAGCGCAAACAGGAGGCGCTCGACGCCGAAGCGACCGAGCATGCACTGTTCGATAAAAAGCTGGCACAGGAGGAGGTGTGGATTCGACAGGGAATCAAAGCACGCCGCACCCGTAACGAAGGGCGTGTACGTGCGCTTGAGGAGATGCGCCGTCAACATAGCGAGCGACGCAAAAAGATGGGCAGTGTACGTATGGCACTGCAGGGGGGGGAACGCTCCGGCAAGCTGGTGGTTGAAGCAGAGCAGATCACACAACGCTATGGTGACAGGACCATCATCCGCGACTTTTCAACGGTGATTCTGCGCGGCGACAAAATCGGCATTCTCGGCCCTAACGGCGCAGGTAAAACCACGCTGTTAAAAGCGCTGCTGGGCGAAGAGCAACCGAAGTCGGGCACCATTAAACTCGGCACCAAAATTGAAGTTGCCTATTTTGACCAGCACCGCTCAGTACTCGATGAATCAAAGAGCGTGATCGACAACCTCGCACAGGGGAGCGACAAGGTCACCATCAACGGTGTTGAACGCCACATCATCAGCTACCTGCAGGATTTTCTCTTTTCACCTGAGCGCGCCCGCACCCCGGTAAAGGCGCTCTCAGGTGGTGAGCGTAATCGCTTATTACTGGCGCGGCTGTTTACGAAACCGGCCAACCTTCTGGTGATGGATGAGCCGACCAATGACCTTGATGTCGAAACACTCGAACTACTTGAGGAGTTACTGCTTAACTACAAAGGGACACTGCTGCTCGTCAGCCATGACCGCGCCTTTATCAACAACGTCATCACCAGCACGCTGGTATTTGAAGGCGATGGTGTGATCAATGAATATGTCGGTGGCTATGATGACTGGCTACGCCAGAAGGCAGATGCCAAACCCGCCCCCACAGTAAAAAAAACAGGGCCACCAGCAGGCAGAACAAAACCCAGAAAAGAACAGACAAAAAAGCTCAGCTACAAAGATCAGCGCGAGCTTGAAGCGCTACCAAAAAAGATTGAACAGTTAGAGCATGAACAGTCGGAGTTGATCGCAAAACTGGGCGATCCTGACTTTTATCAGCAACCGGGCGATGCCGTTGCCAAAGCGAACAAACAGCTAGCCGAGATCGAGACGGAACTCGCCAGCTGTTATCAACGCTGGGAAGCACTGGAAGCGTAACCAATCCTGCCATGACTGATAACAGGAGTAACGAATCGTACGCAGCACTCGGCCCCGACGCAATCCTTGATGCCGTCGAGAGTCTGGGCTATCTGTGCAATGGTCAATTTCTTGCGCTCAACAGTTATGAGAACCGCGTCTATCAGGTCGGAATCGAAGATGATGAACCGCTAATCGCCAAGTTCTACCGTCCGGCACGCTGGTCTGATGAAGCGATCATCGAAGAACATCACTTCACCCAGGCGCTCAGCGATCTGGAGATACCCGTGGTTGCGCCGATCGCAGACCGCAACGGTACCACCCTGCATAGCCATAACGGCTATCGATTTTCGCTCTCGTTACGTCGTGGCGGCCGCTCACCGGAGCTGGATGACCCCGATCAGCTGGAACAGATGGGGCGCTTTATGGCGCGCATTCATAACATGGGCGCGGCGTACTCATTCAAATATCGCCCCACCCTGAACATCGAAAACTTCGGTGTCGATTCATACCAGTATCTTCTAGAGAAAGGTTTTGTTCCCGAAGGGCTAACCGATGCCTACCGCTCGCTCGCCGAAGAGCTGATTAAACGTGTGCGAATCTGTTACGCCAATGCCGGTGATGTCGAGATCATCCGCCTGCATGGCGACATGCATCCCGGCAATGTTTTATGGCGCGATAACGGGCCACATATCGTTGACTTTGATGACGCGCGCATGGGGCCTGCACTGCAGGATATCTGGATGTTTCTCTCTGGCGACCGCCCCTATATGACCGCTCGCCTCACCGACTTTTTAAACGGCTATATTGAATTCCGCGAGTTCGACCCAAAAGAGCTGCACCTGCTAGAGGCGCTGCGCACACTCAGGATGATGCACTACGCCGCATGGATTGCACGTCGCTGGAATGACCCCGCCTTTCCACAGGCGTTCCCGTGGTTCAATAGTGGGCGCTACTGGGATGAACATATACTCGCACTACGCGAACAGGCAGCCTTGATGGATGAGCCGCCGCTGGTGTGGGATTAGTTGCGGCCTAACAGACCAGCTAAAGCCGGGCAAAGATCTCCTTAAGAACAGCACCACCTTCAGTCACATTGATCGGTTTCAAAACATAACCACTCATCCCAAGTTTACTGCACGCTACAATCGACTCCTTATCTGCCTTTGAGGTCACCATCACTACCGGCAGCTCCTTGTCAGTTTCACGAATAGTTTTCAACGCCTCTTTACCATCCATCACCGGCATAACGATATCTAAAAACACAACGCCAATATCGTGCTCGCCACTTGCTATTATTTTCAGCGCCTGCCTGCCATGCTCTGCCTGTAGAGTATTCTCATACCCCATAGTGGCCAGCACACGGCGCAACCCTTCGCGCATCATCATCGTATCATCGACGATTAAAATAGTTTTCTCTTTATCCAGCATACGACTCCTTTCAGCCGGTTATCGCACAAGAAAGCTCAAATAAAATCGGCCAGCGGCTTGCAGATCCACCGGCACAGTCATAATGTTTTTAACCCCTCTCAATAAAAACTCACTATCCTCTCTATTGTATAAATAGAGCGGTGCAGAAAAAGATATCCTATGGCTGGTCTCATTAATCTCACGAGTCGCCAGCCCAACGACTGTATTCAGAAACTCAGCCAGCGCTTCTCTGTTTTCATCCGTCAAGAAGGTATCCTCTACACTGGTACCAAACATCACTGAGCGCACCCTGTTGCCAATCATAGTGGCTGTCTGTGTATCAAAGTTCATCACTACATTATTTGTTACACCATTGGTAAAGGTAGCATCTATAGAGACTGCAAAACCTTTAAAGCTAAACAGATCAAGCGGCTCATGATAGGTTAGCAGGTCACTTGTACCCTCTAAATCCGCCATGGTTTTTAAGGTATTAATGGTTTCAGCCACAAACGGCAGTAACACAGAGTTGCGAATGTTATCTGTTGAAATCGCTTCGAGTTTCATATGAGCAGCACTATTATGGGTTATCCGATAATCATCTATCGTCTAAAGCAGAGTTAACTTAAGAGGCGCATAAGTTCAGCGACAGCCCCCAAAATATCACCCATAAAAAAAGCGCCTTAATGGCGCTTTTCTAAAGCTCGACCGCTCTAACTCGCCATCAAATTAACAGCCGTCATCGCTGCATTCATCGGAGAGCGCATCCACGCGATACGCCCGGTTAATCACCACCGGCTCAAGCGGTACATTCTGATGTCCGTTTTTATTTCCGGTTTCCACCTTTGCAATCGCATCCGCGACATCCATGCCATCTACCACCCTGGCAAAAACTGCATAACCAAAATCGCGGCTGCCGTGATCAAGGAAGTCGTTATCAACAAGGTTAAGAAAAAATTGAGAGGTCGCACTATCGACGACTGCGGTACGCGCCATCGAGAGGGTGCCACGTTCGTTTTTCAGTCCGTTATCGGCCTCGTTCTTGATCTCTTCGCGGCTCTCTTTCTGCTCCATCTCCGCAGTAAAACCACCGCCCTGTAACATGAAACCGGGGATCACACGATGAAAGATGGTGCCATCGAAATAGCCATCGTCAACATATTGCAGAAAATTCTCAACCGTAATTGGTGCTTCATCAGGAAACATTTCAATGGTGATGTCACCATGCGATGTTGAAAAAATAACCATTTCGACCTCCACGCGATCTTGCTAACGCTAATAAATTAAGTTGCGCGCATTGTAACGGCTGAAGGGTTCCATTGACAGTGGAAAACGGGGGATTGCGCCACCCTCCTCACAATGACATCATTCACAGCTTACCGAACCATCCACACTGAGAAGAGCAAACATGAAAATCGGCACGCCACTATCTCCCTCTGCAACGCGCGTCATGCTGCTTGGTAGCGGCGAGCTTGGTAAAGAGGTGATCATTGCGCTACAGCGCCTCGGGGTGGAGACGATTGCGGTGGATCGCTACCCGGATGCGCCGGGGCAGCAGGTCGCGCACCGCGCCCATGTCATCAACATGGCAGATCCGCTGGCGTTGCGGAGATTGATCGAACAGGAAGAGCCACACATCATCGTACCGGAGATCGAGGCGATTGCGACCGATGCGCTGGCACAGGTCGAAGCTGATGGCATCGCGGAAGTGATCCCCACTGCACGCGCCACGCAACTCACGATGAACCGCGAAGGAATTCGCAAACTGGCGGCCGAAGTGCTCGACCTGCCCACATCACGTTATGCCTTTGCAGAGAGCCTGAATGAACTGCGCATGGCGATCGATGGCGGCGTGGGCTATCCCTGCATCGTGAAGCCGGTGATCTCATCGTCGGGCAAAGGGCAATCGACCATCAATGAGCCGGAAGAGATAGAAAAAGCGTGGGATGGTGCGATGAGTGGCGGTCGCATTAAGGGTGGACGTGTGATTGTTGAAGAGATGATTGAGTTCGATTTTGAGATCACACTGCTGACACTGCGCGCACGCAGCCCTGGTGGTGAGATCGAAACACATTTTTGTGCGCCGATTGGTCATCGCCAGGTCAACGGAGACTATGTTGAAAGCTGGCAACCTCAGGCGATGAGCCCTGCGGCACTACAGCGTGCGCAGGAAATTGCTGCTGCGGTGACGGGTAATCTTGGTGGGCGCGGCCTCTTTGGGGTTGAGCTCTTTATTAAAGGTGATCAGGTGTGGTTTAGCGAGGTGAGTCCACGCCCACACGACACCGGCATGGTGACGATGAGCAGCCAGCATCAAAATGAGTTTGAGCTGCATGCCCGTGCGATTCTTGGCCTGCCTGTCTCAGTTGAGATGAACGTAACCGCTGCCGCCAGCGCGGTGATCTATGGCGCAATGAATGAGAGCGCTATCGCTTTTGATGGCGTCGATGCGGCGCTACAGGATCCGCAGTGTGAGCTGCGACTATTTGGCAAACCAGAAGCGTTTACACAACGCCGCATGGGGGTCGCGCTGGCCCATAGTGATAGCGCCAGCGATGCGCGACATCGTGCAAACCGTGCGGCGAAACAGGTCACTCCGGTAAAGGGGTGACAGAGCTGGGTGCAATTACTCGAAGCCGGTCTTTAATTTCTGCTTTAGATCAGCGGCAGTGTCCTTCATCTGCTGCTGCATCTTGCGCTGCTGCTTCATCACCTGCTGCATCACCTCCTCCATGTCGATCTCGGGCAGCGCATCGATCTGCTTCTGCAACTCTCTGGCGCGCTCACTGAGACGTTCACGCATCTGCGCACGACTAAGCAGCTCATAACTGGCAGGCAGTGTCATATCTTCAACAGTAAAAGTCACTGGCGCGGTAATTGAGGTGATTTCATGGGTCACCATCCCTTGCGGATCAACCGAACGCATTGGCAAACCTTTGTCGGCATACTCATCATCAACGATATCGGCCGCTGCTTCACACATCTGCTCATCCCCAAACAGTGAAGCCATGATGATGTTATCAACCCCGTCGGAACCACGCGCCATGGCGGCTACAAAATTTTTAACCATCGCATCTTCGACCGCTTCTGGTGCGAGGTATTCATCGGAACAGTGAATGGTGTCGTTAATCATCACACGGTAATGCACAGTCGCAAAACCGTTGATCTCAGGGCCGTCACCCTGCTTTAGTAACTCAACCTTTGGCATCATGCGATCTTTAATCGCGCTGGTGATATGTTCGCTGGTGGCAACGGCAGATTCATGATCGATCACTACCCCTTCAAGGTGGTTGACGGTGTAGGTCTTGCCGCTTGCAAGGTCCATTAATAGATAGTTGTCATCCGAGCCGCTATCGATCCGCGCGCGCGTCGCCTCTATGCTCACCTTGCTATGCATCTGGTGTTTATTGACGCTTTCGACCATCACACCAGCGGCGACCACTGGCGAGGTGACCGCGACCATCGTTACCGCCATCAAAGGTATTCCAACCGCTCTTGATACTCTCACAACTATCCTCACTACTCATAAATTTTATCTATCTAAAACAGAAGGCGTGCCCCTGCTTACATCCAGCTCAACCATAAAAACAGAAAGCGCACCACTGTGCGCCGCTTAGTCTAGCATGGGAAAAGTGCTGAATTGGAAGACTATCCTGATGCAGAGCATCGAATATTCACCCAGAGCCCAACAGGCTCCAGGAAAAGGGAGAACTACCAGAAGAGGCTGGCTGTCTCAACAAACTGAATACCGGCTTCACCGATAATTTCATCACGATCAAAGCTCGCCTCTTTCAGGCCAGCCGCCGCCCAGGCAGCGCTATCGATCTCCGTCTCTGGCACCTTCACCTCACAGAACGCCCCCAGCTCAGACTGGTTGGCCAGTATGTTGGCAATGTGCACAATCGCCGCCTCCATTGCTGCTACTTTGGCAGCCCCGGGCTGATGATGAAAGGCGACCGCCTCCTGCAGGCTGTCGGGTAGCGACCACTGTTTTAGTAACTCACCACCAAGATCGGCGTGGGTAAACCCCAGCTCTTCCCGTTCAACTGCGAACAGCCGCTCTTCATCTCCATTTGCACTTTCCAGCATTTTCTTCGCAATATCCGGTACTCGGTTGTAGATCACCAGACTACCAATATCATGCAGCAAGCCAGCAATAAACAGACGCTCGGTGTGGAGCACATGACAGCGCTTCGCCAACAGGCGGGAGATAATCCCGCAGTAGATACTGTGCCGCCAGAAGGTATCCATATTAACCACATCATTGGGGATGGCCGAGAACGATTTCACTGCAGATACCGCCACCACCAGACTATAAAGCTCACGCAGCCCTATCACCGCAATCGCACGTGAAACCGTATCGATCCGCGAACTGAAGTTATAAAAAGGGCTATTCACAATCTTGAGCAGACGCGCTGTCAGACTTGGATCCTGGCTGATAACAAGCCCCATATCATCTGCTGTCGCAGTCGGAGACTCCATCAGGTCAAACACTTTCACATAGACATCAGGCGGGGAGACCAGCCCTGACACTTCGCCAAGCCAGCGTGCCGATATCGCTATCGGCATCTCATCTTCTTGATTTTCAACCATATTCAATTCGTTCACACTCTTCTCCAGGGTTGATAGTGGCATCACTGCCTGTCACCTCACCAGCACATATTGAAGGTATCGCTCATCAATCAGAATTATTGAGTGTGGAGTCACAAAAAAAGAGAAAAAATCCTGCTATAAATGACTATATCAGTAGGGAATTTTGCATTTTACAGGACTCACATTATGACCACAGAAAGATCCAGCGCCACCGCTTTAGACAGCACTCAGGCGACTCAGCAAGCAACATCTGGCCGAGCATTTCAACAGCAGTGCCTGGATGCCGCCGAGCGCTTTTCGGAACATCTGTTAACCACGATTGATGGCCTCAGCGAGGCGCTCTATCAGATGGCTGACCAGGCGGATGACCACGAGCTGCGTCGCCTCTATTTCACCGCGCTGCAGGCGGTCTATAACAGTCGCAGCCAGATCAGGGGAGATTTCAAGAAGCAGTTTCTGGCTGCGGTCAAGAGTGAGATTCAGCAACAACCCGACCGACAGCAAGCCGCTCTTTTTGCGCGAGCCACCATCGCCAGTATTGAACAGCTAACCACAACACCCCATCAATCCAGCCCAACGGAGGAAGAAGTGATGCCAACTACAACCGCCCAAAGCAGTGAAGATCCGCACACCCATCTCGCCAACACCCTGCCAAAGGGGAGCTGGGTTGAGTTTCACTATCCCGACAAACCTGTGCTCAAGGCGCGCTTTACCTGGGTTAACCCGACAACCGGGGTCTACCTCTTTATCGACCGCGACGGTAGAAAAGCACCCGATCGCACCGCAGAGGCGCTTGCGGCGGCCTTTCGTGACGGCCATGCTACGCTCATTCAAAATGCGGCGCAGCTTGCACCTGCCAGCCGCTAACGGCCCAGGTTCACGCCCGCTACCTTTATCCACCCAGGAACTGCGGCGGTTGACTTAAAATAATTTCACAGGCAGACTGCGCGCCATGAACAGAACCCCGAACAAGCCGCTCTCAATTACTTCCCGCCACCTGCCTGAATGGCGAGTGGTGCGTAATCGCGCGAGCCTGCAAACAGGGGAGTTGATGTAGCACTATTCACCCCATCAAACTGTTTTTCCGAAAAGGCCGCCGAATGAACATTCCGCGGCCTTTTCTGTTTTTACACTATGCCATTATGGAGCAAGCATCATGCAACTCCCCGCCGCCTTTGCGGCCGTTATTATCATCTGGTCTACCACGCCGCTCGCTATTCAGTGGAGCAGTGAAGGACAGGGCTTCCTATTTGGCGTCTTCAGCAGAATGGTGCTGGGGACGCTGTTGTGCCTGCTGATTGTCAGCGTGATGAACATCGAGCTCCCGTGGCATAAAAAGGCGCGTCAGGCCTATCTTGCCGCAGCACTCAGTATTTATGGTGCGATGCTCTGCGTTTACTGGGGAGCTCAGTTTATCCCTTCAGGCGTAGTCTCTGTGCTATTTGGTCTGACACCGATTGCGACCGGTGTTCTGGCTGTGATCTGGCTCGGAGAGCGTCAGTTTACGGTGGCAAAAGTTGTCGGTTTATTGCTGGCAATTGCAGGGCTTGCCGTCGTTTTCAGCGCCGGTTTTTCATTGGGTGAAAAGGCCGTCTGGGGGATAAGCGGCGTGCTGCTCTCTATCGGTTTAACGGCGATCAGCACCGTCTGGCTTAAACGAGTCAATGCGAACTTATCACCGATTGCGATCACCACTGGCGCACTGCTTTTTTCAACACCGCTCTACGCAGTGACGTGGCTGCTGTTTGATGGCCAGTTACCGATGAGCCTGTCAGTACGCGCCTTTAGTGCAACTCTCTATCTGGGGGTATTTGGCTCTGTGGCTGGCTTTATGCTGTTTTTCTATCTACTGAAAAATATGGCGGCGAGCCGTGCAACACTGCTGACGCTGATCACCCCTGTACTGGCCCTCCTGCTTGGCCACGCTCTGAATAATGAGCGCGTCGGAATCGAAGTGTGGCTTGGAACAGGGATGATTCTAGCGGGCTTAATGAGCCACGAATGGGGCGAAGCTTTGCACAGAAAAATAACACAAAGGTCTAAAGCCTCTGATGAAGCCTAACAAACCCAGGCGGTGCAAGCTACCTGGATTTGTTCAGCAAACAGTAAACCTTTCGGTCAATTGCTCGCGCTCTGAAGCAACGCACCGCTTCTGGCCGCACAGGCATAGAAGACCTTAATGGCATAACTATGCGGGGTGTCGTTCCAGAGATAAGCGGCGAGGATTGTGTTGAGCATGCTAGTGGAGTACACATCCTCCATGGCAACATGAAGCGATGAGTTCAGACTGAGCCCCAGTGCATGTTCGGCAGGTACGCCCAGGCGCGAGTTAATGACGGAATCCATTCCAACCATCGCCTGCCCGTAACAATGGCTCTCGGCCAGACCAACCACATGACTATCGAAGGCCTGAACATTTCCTGCCAGTAACATCAACGCCAATCCAGCGAATGTGTTGATTCTCTTTTTCATCGTAAACGCCTCCTGCGCTACCGGGGCCATAAGCACCCCGAAGATAACAACTCTTATTTATGGTTATCGGCGTTTACTGTTTTTGTCTTAGCGATATATGCCGCCACAACTAACTAATATAAAAAGGGTTTTCATTTTTCCTTCAGGACTGAAATCAAAACCCAGCACCGCTGTTTTGCCCAGCCTGGAGAAAAAGCATCGCCAGCAGCAGCGCCGTATTGACCAGACAGAGAGCACCTAATAGTTGCGCAACAACTAAAAAGCTCTGCTTTTCGATCCAGTTTCGTAGTGGATTCATCTCTGCTACCAGCCGATTTTTCTGCTGCAGCTGCACCACCCCCTGCTGAACCGCCTTTGGGTGTTTAAAGAGAAACCAGCCAGCAATCAGAAAACAGACCGCCATCAACAGGGTTAACAGTTCACTCATTTTATACCTCGCAATATAAATCGGGTTCGCCTTGATTGCGCTCATGCGCGTACAATAAAAGCTCTTACACCATCAAGATTATGAAGCAGATTATGTCGTGGCAAGAACTTACATTTGAGGTCTCCCCCGCAGAGGTGGATACCCTTTCCGAACTGCTCAGCGAGGCCGGTGCCGCCTCGGTGACCTTTAAGGATAGTGCGGACACGCCAATCTACGAGCCAGCACCCGACGCCAGCGACCTGTGGGCTCACACCTGCGTGGTCGGACTCTTCAATGCTACAACCAATTTCGACGATGTACTGGCCACCATTCAGCAAGTCCCTCTGTTTACCAAGCTGCCACCCTATCGTATCACTGAACTAAAAGAGCAGCAGTGGGAGCGCCTCTGGATGGATGAATTCAAACCGATGCGTTTCGGTAAACGCCTCTGGATCTGCCCCACCGAAACCACCCCCCCGGAGCCTGACGCGCTCAATATTATGCTCGATCCCGGCCTCGCCTTTGGTACCGGCACTCACCCCACCACCGCGCTCTGTTTAGAGTGGATCGACCAAAATGATCTGAGCGGGAAACGTGTGATCGATTTTGGCTGCGGCTCCGGCATTCTTGCGATTGGTGCGGCAATGAGTGGTGCCACATCGGTTGAGGCGATTGATATTGACCCACAGGCGCTCATCGCCACCAGAAGCAATGCGGCTCAGAACAGCGTCGCCCACCAGATAACAACCGCCCTGCCCGATGAGGCAGCCGGTCGGCTATCAACAGCTGACTGTCTACTCGCCAACATCCTGGCAAACCCAATCGTGGCGCTGGCCGACTACTTCTCGACACTGGTAAAACATCACGGCATCATCGTGTTATCAGGAATATTAAGTGAGCAGGCAGCGTCGGTCATCAGCACATATGAACCGTGGTTTGAGTTCCAGCCCACCACCGAAAAAGAGGGGTGGGTGCGCCTTGTTGCTAAACGCAAAGCAGGCGAAACTGATTAATGTATAGACTGGCCACCACAGGGATGCAACAGCGATAATGTTTACCCAATGCCCAAACTGTAGCACCAATTTTAGTATCAGCGATCAGGATCTCACTGCCGCTGGCGGCAAGGTGCAATGCGGAAAGTGCGATCAGATTTTCAACGCACTCTACACCCTCTCCAAACATCCACTAAGTAGCTGCGATGCAGCAGAGATTGTGGAAATCTCATCGATTGACCGCCTCGGTCATGACGACGTTGCGGAGAGCTATCAACTCAACGAACCCCATAAAAGCAGCTCCGCCGCCGCCCCGGTAAACAGCTCTACGCTAACCTGGGGGGTAGTCGGCCTGCTGCTATGCGCGCTACTGTTCACCCAGGTAAGCTATTTTATGAGCGATAAACTGGCGCAGAGCTACCCCGTATTGCGCCCGTGGCTGGAGCAGTTTTGTGCGGTAACTCAGTGCAGGCTCTCACTGCAGCACGCCCCCGACAAGATCACCATCATCAACCGCGATCTGCGCGATCACCCCACTATTCCAGAGGCGCTATTAATCAGCCTCACCCTGAAAAACGGGGCCAGCTTCACCCAGCCCTACCCGCTGTTAAAGTTGAGTTTTTTCGATATTAATCACAGGCTGCTCGCCAGCCGCACCTTTCAGCCGCGTGAATATCTGCCGCAAACGGTTGAAATCGATGATGGATTCCCCGCAGAGAGACCGCTGAGCGTCACCCTGGAGCTGATCGCCCCCGATAAACAGGCCGTCAATTTCGAATTCGAGTTCAAATAATCGTCTAAAAAAGCAACAACTTCTGCTTTATCCCTAACCTCGGAGCAGGTATCATGTGGCACTCTGCATTTCCACCCAGTTCGGCCTCCGTCGAAGTGCTGGAAATTGAAAATATTGCACTAAAAACATGCAAATCGGACCATACAAACTATCCAATAATCTGATGCTCGCGCCGATGGCGGGGGTCACCGATCGCCCCTTTCGACAGCTCTGCAAGCGGCTCGGTGCAGGTATGGCGGTCTCTGAGATGATCTCCTCTAACTCGCTACTCTACGGCAGCAAAAAGACGCTGCGCCGCGCCAATCACGACGGTGAGAGCGAGCCGCGCTCAGTACAGATCGCCGGCTCAGACCCGGTGATGATGGCGCAGGCAGCAAAGCACAACGCCGACAACGGCGCGCAGATTGTCGATATCAACATGGGTTGCCCTGCCAAAAAGGTCTGCAACGTGATGGCTGGATCTGCACTATTACAGAATGAGACGCGTGTCGCACACATTCTTGATGCGGTGGTCAACGCCGTCGATATCCCGGTGACATTAAAGATTCGCACCGGCTGGGATCCTGAGAACCGCAACGGCGTCGCCATCGCCAGAATTGCAGAACAGGCGGGCATCCAGGCGCTGGCAGTACACGGCCGCACCCGCGCCTGCGCCTACCGCGGCGAGGCTGAATATGAAACCATCGCCAACATTAAAAAAGCGGTTAAGATTCCGGTTATCGCCAATGGCGACATCAACAGCCCCGAAAAGGCCCGCTATGTACTCGAACAGACCGGTGCCGATGCCTTGATGATTGGACGCGCCGCACAGGGACGGCCGTGGATCTTTAATGCCATCAATCACTATCTTGATACTGGTCACTACCTTACCGAACCGACGGTGAGTGAAGTGAGCGCTATCATGCTCGATCACCTCGAACGACTCTATGACTTTTATGGTGAATACATCGGCGTACGCATGGCACGTAAACATATCTCCTGGTACAGCAAAGGACAGACTGGCGGTGGCGCTTTCCGTCAGGCGGTCAATCGTGTTGACAGCATCGATCAGCAGCTGGCACTGACCCGCGAGTTTTTTGAACGACTCGAAGAAGCGACACACAACACTTCAATAAAAACCAATATAAAAGAAGCTGCCGCATAATGAGAACAGATAAACAGGAACGTCGTAAGCAACCGATCAGCGCATGTATTGATGCCGCACTTGAACGCTATTTTCATGACCTCGATGGGCACCAGCCCGCCGACCTCTACCGCATGGTACTGCATGAGGTTGAACAACCGCTGTTAAAAGCGGTGCTGGACTACACCCGCGGTAACCAGAGCAAAGCGTCTGAAATTCTCGGCATCAACCGCAGCACGCTGCGTAAAAAACTCGAGATCTATAATCTAAATAATTAACCAGACGACTGCGCTATCGAACCCGTTAACTTATTCGATACTTTCGATACTGCAGCCACCCCGCTTAACCCAACTTAAAGACTCAGCCATCATGACGATCAAACGCGCACTTATCAGTGTCTCGGACAAGACCAATATTCTAGAATTTGCCCAGGGGCTACAGTCGATGAAGGTGGAGATTCTCTCAACCGGTGGCACCGCTAAACTACTCGCTGAGAACGGTGTCGATGTGATTGAGGTCTCAGACCACACGGGTTTTCCAGAGATGATGGATGGGCGACTCAAAACGCTGCACCCCAAGATTCACGGCGGTATTCTTGGGCGGCGCGATGTCGATGGCGATGCGATGGCCGAACATAACATTGCAGCGATCGACCTGGTGGTGGTTAACCTCTACCCCTTTGAACAGACCATCGCCAGAGACGACTGCGATCTGCCGATGGCGATTGAGAACATCGATATCGGCGGCCCGACCATGGTGCGCGCCGCCGCCAAGAACCATCGTGACGTAGCGATTGTTGTCGACTCAAATGACTACGCGGAAGTGCTCGAAGAGATGGCTGAGAACGGTACTGCGCTCAGCCATGCAACGCGCTTTTCACTGGCAGTAAAGGCTTTCGAACACACTGCCGCATACGACAGCACCATCGCAAACTATCTCGGCAGTATTACTGATGGCGGTCTCTCCAACAAAAACCGTGCGGCCTTCCCGCACAGCTTCAATGCGCAGTTCATTAAGGCACAGGAGCTACGCTATGGTGAGAACCCCCATCAGAAAGCAGCATTCTATATTGAAGCGCGCGCGCAGGAAGCGTGTGTCGCCACGGCGGCACAGCTGCAAGGGAAAGCGCTCTCATTCAATAATATCGCGGATACTGATGCGGCACTGGAATGTGTTAAACAGTTTGATCGACCCGCCTGTGTGATCGTGAAACATGCTAACCCCTGTGGTGTTGCGGTTGCCGGCTCACTGTTTGACGCCTATGACCGCGCCTATAAAACTGACCCAACCTCTGCTTTTGGTGGCATTATCGCCTTTAACCGTCCACTCGATACTGAAGCGGCGCGTGCGATCATCGACCGCCAGTTTGTTGAAGTTATCATCGCCCCATCAGTGACCAAAGGGGCGATGATGACCGTGGCTGAAAAAGGTAATGTGCGGCTGCTAGCCTGTGGTGAGTGGCCGCAGGCGCGCAGTACATCTCTCGACTACCGCCGCGTAAACGGCGGCATGCTGCTACAGAGCGCCGATACCGCAATGGTCACTGCGGACGACCTTAAGGTCGTGACTGAGATCACCCCATCAGATGAGATGATGCGAGACCTGCTGTTTAGCTGGAAGGTAGCTAAATTTGTTAAATCAAATGCGATTGTCTATGGCAAGGAACTCACCACCATCGGCGTGGGTGCGGGTCAGATGAGCCGTGTTTATAGTGCCCGTATCGCGGCCATCAAGGCAGCCGATGCCGGCCTGCAGGTTAAAGGCTCTGTGATGGCAAGTGATGCCTTCTTTCCGTTCCGTGATGGTATTGATGCCGCTGCTGAAGCGGGCATCACGGCGGTGATTCAACCCGGCGGTTCAATGCGAGACCAGGAAGTGATCGATGCCGCCAATGAGCACGGCATGGCGATGGTCTTTACCGGTATGCGCCATTT
>DRLG01000110.1 GCA_011053135.1 Chromatiales bacterium | reverse complement strand
CTCGTCGGCTGCGCTGCTTTCACATCGATCACGATGGAGGGCACTTCGCTAACCAGCTCCAGTGTTGGCGCACCCCATTCAGCTGCTGACGGCACCACCACCCGCTCTTCTATCTCAGGCTCACCCCACCCACTCAGGTATTGCCAGGCAAAAAAAGCGATGTTGAGCACCAACACCATCAACACAAACGCCCTCATGAGCTGGCCTCCGCAACCATCGCTACGCCTCTTAGCACCAGGTCTGACTCAAGCTGAACACGACACCTTAAGTGAGCACTAATGATAGCAGCATCACCACCGGTTAATATCAGCGAGACATCATCGCCCAACGGGGCCCGCAGATCATTTGCCACACGCTCAATCAACGCTATCAACGCGTAATATGCACCACCTGAAATAGCATCAGCCGTATTGCACGCCATTAACAGGCTCTCCTCTTCCGCTGGCCATTCACCTGCCACATGTAATCCCTCTGTATTATTTAGTAACGCCGCCTGCATCAAACCGACACCCGGCGTGATCATCCCACCAAGATGCTCCCCTTCTTGCGTCAGCAGATCAACCGTCAATGCCGTACCGCAATCAATCACGCAGAGTGCGCCATCGACCAGCTGCCGTGCAGCGATCAGTGCCAGCCAGCGATCCACCCCCAGCCGCTGCGGCTCATCATAACCATTTATGACGCCAAAGGCTGCCACCTCTACCCCAGGAAACACCACCTCACAACCCCAATGCGTACCCACCTCGTCGGCCAGTAGTTCTCGGTAACTCGCCTGTGCAACATTGGAAACAACTACCCGCGTAGGACGGTACTGTTTCGCCTCCACCGCTTCGATCAGCTCAGCCACATCGCCTTTAGCTCGCAACAGCGCGCCGCCTACCGCGAACTCACCACCAATCAAGCTACCCCATTTTATTCTCGTATTTCCAATATCCAACAATAAGATCATCACAGCCCCACCGTCATAACAGGTTAGCGCGGCATCGTCACTTCACGCAGCAGCGAGACATCACCAGCCATATAACGACTGGTCTCACCGCCTCGCTCAATCAACAACGCACCCGACACATCGACCCCTCGAGCCACCCCCTCAATTACACCCTGAGCCTGGCGCAGTGTCACAGGCCTGTCCACCATCACATCCCACTGCCGCCACTGCGGTAAAAATGGTGCGAGACCCTCTTTATCAAATCTTGCCAGCGCCTCCACAATCGCGCCAATCAAAACTGCCGCCGCGCGATTGCGCGAGACCGGGGTCGATAACAGCTCATTCAGCGCCACCCGCGGCTGATCGACCCGCTCATCAATTGCAGATGGGAGGCCCACATTCACACCCACCCCAACCACCACCCGACTCACTCCCGATGATTCACCACTCATCTCCAGTAGAATACCCGCTAATTTACGCCCTTCTATATAAAGATCGTTTGGCCATTTCAGTTCCGGCTGAGTAACCCCCAATGATGACAACCCCTGCGCCACCGCCACCGCCACCGCCAGCGATAGACCTGAAAGCGCATCAGGCCCACAATTAAAACGCCACACCAGGGAGAAACAGAGGTTAGCGCCAAATGATGAGTGCCAGCGCCGCCCCTGCCTGCCACGACCTGCCGACTGGTACTCTGCCAGGCAGACTGTGCCCGTTGGCAACGGCTGCGCTTGCGCTCGCATTAAATAAGTGTTGGTCGATTCCAGCTCCAGGTGTAGATCGATCGCGGCCACCAGGGAGCGCGCAGAGGCTGGCAGGGCCGCCATAATTTGAGCCTCACTCAACCACTCAAGCGCCGAACTGAGCCGATAACCGCGACCACTCACTGCATAGATATCGAGGCCATAATCACGCAGGATCTGCACATGCTGCCAGATAGCACTGCGCCCGACACCCAGCGCAACACCCAGCTCGCGACCAGAATGGAAATGCCCATCAGAGAGTATTTTAAGCAGCTTGAATCGCATCATCACGTAAGTGTAGCTGAATCAATGAGATCACACCTACTCTCAGCTACGATTAAACGGGTCAAACAAGAGAGAGCTAAATTGCAGAGATAAAAAAACCAGCACGAGAGCGGCTCGTGCTGGCGTTTATCAAGCTATTCGCAGTCGCGAACAGCGTTACCTTACAACCAAATGACTACTCAAGAACGAGCGCAAGCGCCCATAGCCCCAAAAGAATAGCGGTAGTCGCAATCACAATCAGGGAATCATTTTTATTAATATTTACTGCTGTAGACATCTTACTTCTCCTCCGTTCAACATTTTTAATTTAGTCGCCATCAACCACAACACCGGCTGAATTAACCTACTAAAGCACTGGGATAATACCCACTGCAATCAAGTGGTATTTAAACCATACATAAAGAAGGATAAGGAATCAAGACGCTTTACCCACACCATAGAAATGGAAACACCTACAGAAAAATCACGCCATAATTCTCAGAAACAGCGGTAGTGATGCCCACTTTTTAGGCTAGCGATCGAAGGGATAATGGGAAATAGCCTGCTTAAATAGCATCAATAGACCCTATCGGCACAACCTGGTGCGCTTCAAATACAACCAGCTAACCTATTGATATAGAAGTACTTCGCGAGGGTAATCGGGAAAGAGGGATAAAAAAAGCGGTGGTGCTAATCCTCGATCATGGCACTTAGCCATTTAATCGAGCACTAACCAACCACCGCTTTGATCTGCCCACCCTCACCCGAGAAAGGGAGAGCGGTACAGGTGCTATCTTTTTACTAATTGAAGTGTTAATCGATACTGAATGAAACCGAGCTCATTCAAATCGATACACTTAGATGTTTGTGCCAATCAGGCCTAAAACGGTAATGATTGCCGCAATAGCAAAAACAAAAAGTCCATCCTGTTTAGAAATATTTGCATCAGACATTATTCTCATCTCCTCAAAATCAAACACTGTAAGTTATGCCAGGAATACGCTGCTGCTGTATCCCCCCTTCGAAAAGTAACATAGCAAAACACTCAACAAATATGCAAGCATTATTTTAAAGAAAAATAACATACTAATTATGATGTTATAGCGCTATTGGCCATAATTAAAATATGGTATTTATCGAACAATCACAATATTTCATCAGGAATTATCACGCATATAACGAAAGGTTATTACCACTATCTCCCATCCTAAAGCCGTAGATACACCGAGCAAGGGAAGCAGCAACCAAAATGGCAAGGGACATTTAAAGAATCAAATAGTTACACCGATATGATCTGTATAAAAAACATATTTGTTTTCGGGTGTGCATTGAAAAAAAATGGATTTAAATTTGTAGTCATCGTTGCCTGCCTGCTTTTCGGTTACAGTGCTGCGGCTCACGCCGATGAAAGCCAGCCCCGAGCTACCCATGACATCAGAATATTGATTGATGTCTCTGGCAGCATGAAGTGGAACGACCCTGACAACCTGCGTATTCCTGCATTACGACTTCTCGCAAACCTGCTGCCCGCCAACGCACAGGCGGGCGTATGGACCTTTGGCCGCCACGTCAACATGCTGGTGCCGATAGGGGCTATCGACAAAGAGTGGAAACGTCGCGCCACCGAGGCAGCCACAGAGATCCGCTCCAATGGGCTCTTTACCAACATTGAAGGGGCGCTGGAAAAATCGACGTGGGACTGGACCCGCGACAGTAAAGACTTTGAACGCACCATCATCCTGCTAACCGATGGTCTCGTTGATATCGATAAAGATAGCAATGAAAACCGCGCCTCACGCGACAACATCATCAACACCACCATTCCTCGGCTTGCCAGAGCGGGTGCAACCGTTCACACGATTGCGTTATCAGGCGAGGCCGATGAACTGCTCCTGCAGCAGCTCGCTGCCGCCACTAACGGCTGGTACGAAAAAATCAAAGATGCCGAGATGCTAGAGCGTCTTTTTTTCCGTATGTTTGAGCAAACCACGCAACCGGACACGCTGCCTTTAGTTGACAATCAGATCGTTGTCGATAGCAGTATCAGAGAGATGACGCTGCTGGTTTTCAACAGGAAAGATGCTCGACCCACCATGATGACTCCCCCCAAAGAGAAGCCATTTGGCTACAAAAACGCACCCGAAAATGTGAACTGGCATCATGAATCACGCTATGACCTGATCACAATTACAGACCCGGCAGCGGGCACCTGGCGTATTGATGCAGACACAGATCCAGATAACCGCGTAATGGTCATCACAGACCTGAAAATGGTTGCCACCTCACTCCCTAACAACCTCTATCTTAACGACGAGCACGCCTATTTTATCTCGCTGACCAATAAAGGTGAGACCATCACCAAACCGACCTTTCACCGCTTTGTAGAGATCACATTACAGCAGTCGCACCAAAATGAAATAGATACCCACAAGCTGTTAGATAACGGTCGTGCAGCTGATCGAAAAGCTGGCGACGGCATCTACAGCCTCAACCTGCAGGAGCTGTTAACTGAGGGCAGACACCAACTGGTCACCTTTGTTGACGGCACCACTTTCAGGCGTGAAAAACGAGCGGTCATCAACGTCTATGCATCCCCGGTCATCACCGCAATCAAGCCCGATAAAACAGCCGACAGGTCGGTAGATACACTGTTCGTCATCCCTCGTTCAGAGATGATTAATCCAGACACTATGCAGATGATCGCTACCATCTCCGATAACGACGGTGAAGTGCAACGACTCGAAATTCCACGTAGCAGTTATAACGAATGGAAACTACCGTTAAGCGATTTTCCAACGGATCAGCAATACAGCATCACCATCGATATTAAAGGTAAACGTCCCAACGGCAGGCCTGTTGAGAGCAGTGCGGGGCCTCTTTATTTCGGTAACGATGTCACACCGATCAAAGAGATAACCGCGCCACCTGCCACAACTGAAAAACCAGAACCAGAACCAGAACCAGAACCAGAACCAGAACCAGAACCAGTAAAAGAACCCTCTAAAGATAAGCAGGTCAACTGGATTGCGGTGATGATTCCATTCATCATGTTTAACATCCTGCTTGGCGGCGGCATATTTTTTGGATACCTAAAATGGAAAGCCCATACAAAGTCAGCTCAGGAGAAACCATGGGAAGCCCTCGCTCATGAATAGTCTATACGCTTCACTATCGCTGATTCTCGCAGAAATCGTTTTATTTCTGCTCGTGTTAAGCGGTGTACTTATCTTTCTAAAATTGCGCCAGCAGCGCAACGACAGAAAAGCATTGGCACAGCTCACAGAGAAGCTGCAGCACAGTAAAGAGGAGCGATTTAATCTACTCTCCACAAAACTCAAGGAGAGTCACCACCTTGAGGGCGAAGCACTCGCCGCCGCCGTAAAAGAGCTCCAAAACAGAGAGATTGAGTTCTATATTTCAATGATGGAGATCTACGCCAGTCGAGACAGCACGGCATTAGTAAACCTTGATCAGAAAATCACGGCACTCATTGACGCCTACTCCAGCGCTGGTGCCACCAGAACTGAAAATACAACGACTAACAGCAGCGACACTGCAGAGCTCACCGAACTAAAAGATGAAAACAACCGTCTCCAGAATGAGCTTTCCACCTCACTTCAAATCAACGCACATCTTGAAAAAGAGTTAGCCGCTGCGAAGAAGGAGATGAGGGAGACTGTCGCAGAGTTTATCTCAGCTTTTAGTGGCGGACGCGACGCTGCTGAAGAGAAAATTGCACAGCAACAGAAATTATCTGCTCAGAAAGATGAGACGCCTGAGCCGCAGCCTGAGAATCCCGCTACAGATGCTGCCGAAAATAGTGATGTTCAACCGCCCAGTAAAGAGCCGCTGGCAGAACAGGAGAGCGCTACCGACATAACTGGCGAACCCCCAGTTGAAGAAGCAGACAGAGAAGCGACTCACACTATCGGACCTGAAGATGAAGAGGAGAAAAACCCGTTCCTGAGTATCGATGATATCGGGGAGATCAGCAGCACTAATGACACAGGCGATAACCCATCCGTTAGTAACGAAAATGGAACAGAGCTAGATATTGACCTCGGCCTCGATAGCGCCTCTGCACCGCAGGCCACGCCGCCAGTGACTGAAACGACAGAGACAGAGAAGACAGCAACGCTGGCAGACAATGATATTGATGCACTGCTTGCTGCCAGCAGTGCAGATGATGGGGTGGCCTCTGACAGGGAAGCGGACTCATCAAACATTGAAGAGGCTTTTAACCCGGATGAGATAGACGACTTACTGGCGACCACCAGCGGAGATGATATAAAACCGGTATCGACAGAGGAGGTCGATGCGGATGATATTGATGCGCTGTTAGCTGCTACAACAACAGATCAGGCCGATGAGCCACCAGCCACGCCTGAAAGAGAAACAGCTGAAACGGATGTCGATGCCGATGATATTGATGCACTACTCGCAGCAACTATCGATAGCGACACACCCAAAGCGTCGACCACCACCCCCACTGATGTTGATAGCGGCGACATCGATGCCATCCTGGAAGATGTCGACATGACAGCAGCGGGTGCAATGCCCAACCATAAAAAGACTATCGACAAAGTGAGCTAACAGAAAAAAGCGGCCATATGGCCGCTTTTTCAGGAGAGAGACCAGGAGCCGTTAACACCAATAACAGGCCCCAGGAAAATAGTTACAGCTTGTCTGACTCGCTTGCGAGATAGGAGGCGACACCTTCAGCCGTTGGATCCATCCCCTTATCACCCTCTTTCCAGCCAGCCGGACAAACTTCGCCATGCGTTTCAGTAAACTGTAGCGCGTCGATAGTACGCAGCATCTCATCAATGTTACGCCCTAAAGGGAGATCGTTAACCACCTGATGACGCACCACACCCTCTCTATCGATCAGAAATGAACCGCGCAGCGTCACCGCATCATCGATGAGCACATCGTAATCGCGGGCAATGCTTTTGGTCAGATCGGCAACCAGCGGGTATTGCACATTACCGATGCCACCCTGATCGATCGGAGTGTTTTTCCACGCATGATGAGTGAAATGCGAATCCACCGAACAGCCAATCACCTGTACATTACGCTTTTCAAATTCTGCAATTCTGTGATCAAACGCAATCAGTTCAGATGGACAGACAAAGGTGAAGTCCAGTGGGTAGAAAAACAGGACAACATACTTGCCACGCAAATCAGAGAGCTTGTACTCCTCGTTGAAGCTGCCATCAGGCATCGCTGCAACTGCAGTAAAATCGGGGGCTTCTTTGGTTACCAATACACTCATTTTTCGATCTCCTTAAACAGAATTTATCAAATTCGGCTGAAATAACGCTTCAGGGCAGGTACACCCAGGCACTCATCATGGGGGCTAGATTTTAGCGTTTTTACTGACCACTACAACCCCGTTTTCATAAGGATATCACCACCATCAAAATGAGATGCTACAATTGCTCATCATTATACAGATATTCACTTCCGACACATGCCTCGCATCTATATTGCATCCCCCCTTGCCGCTGGCACTGAAATCACCATAACAGGTGGTGCCGCCAACCATATCGGGCGCGTATTACGCCTGAAGGCCGGGGATGAGATCACCCTGTTTAACGGCGAAGGCGGTGAATATAACGCCACCATCACCACCATCGAACGCAACACCGTGCGCGTGCTCACTGGCGATTTTAATCCGCGAGAATGTGAATCGCCGCTTCAGATCACACTGGCACAGGGCATTTCACGCAGTGAGCGCATGGATTACACATTACAAAAGTCGGTCGAACTCGGTATCAATCGCATCATCCCGCTCACCACGGAGCGGTGCGGGGTTAAGTTTGATGCCAAACGCGCTGCAAAACGGCTGCAACACTGGCGGGGGATCATCATCAGCGCCTGCGAACAGTGCGGGCGCAATCGCCTCCCGGAGATCCTGCCAGTCACCTCGCTCACTAGCTGGCTCGACCAGCCCCACGATGAAACATTGCCACTGGTGCTGCACCACCGCGCAACGATCTCGCTCAAGCAACTGACACCCCCTTCTGTGGCTGCCTCAGGATCGCCCTCCGAACCAATTTCGCTGCTTATCGGCCCAGAGGGTGGGTTGAGCGAGCGCGAGATCAAGCACGCCGTTCAGTGCGGATTTCAGGAGATCCAGTTTGGACCTCGAGTGTTACGCACCGAAACCGCGGCAGTCGCGACGCTGGCAGCGATTCAGGCTCACTGGGGGGATCTGGGCTAGCCGACATCCGGATCGAATAAGGGTTCAAGGATTCAAGGATTCAAGGGAACGACCAGCGTAAAGCTGCTCCCCTCCCCGCGTGCTGTCTGCACCTCTACCGTGCCGTCGAGACGGGAAACCTCCGTCTTCACCACATCCAGCCCCACGCCACGACCCGATACCGGAGAAACTGCAGCAGCAGTGCTCAACCCCGGGTAGAAGATCATCTCCTCAACCGACTCATTCGACGCGCCGTAACCACCCTCGATCGCTTTCTGGCGTACCGCCTCTTCATCGATCCCGGCACCATCATCGCTCACAGTAACAGTAACGGCTGACCCCTCCGGGTCAGCGGCGAATGAAAGCGTAATCACACCCTCCCCTGGTTTACCGGCTGCGGCTCGTGCTGCTGGCGACTCAATGCCATGATCAATCGCATTCCAGATTAACAGCTCCAGCGGTGCGATCAGCTTTTCCATCACTGCTGAAGGGATCACTACCTCTTCACCCGACACTAACAAACGCACCGGCTTACCCAGCATAATG